>CAZNDS010000081.1:2997-11613 GCA_964571865.1 uncultured Ignavibacteriaceae bacterium
AGGCGGACTTACGGCAATTGACACTGCAACAGAATTAATGGCGTATTATCCATTACAGGTCGAAAAATTTTTAGAGCGTTATGAAAAGATTTCAGGAGAATTTGGCGAAGAAAAGTTTTGGTCTATCCTCGATGAAGAAGAAAAAGATATTGCTGAAACTTTTATTGAACATGGAAGAGAAATTAAGAATGAAAGAAAAAGAGCAAGCAGGCAAAACGAAGAGCCGAACTTTATTCCACTTGTGAGGAAATGGGGCGGAGTGAGAATTGCCTATAGGAAGGGAATGGTCGATTCACCGGCGTACAGATTGAATCATGAAGAAATAATCAAAGCACTTGAAGAAGGAATAGAATTTATTGAAATGCTGAATCCGACCGAAGCAGTTCTTGACAAATTCGGTTCGCTTAAGCAAATAAAATTTTTCAAGCAGAAAGAAACGAACGGGAAGTGGAATGATGCGGGTGATGAAATTATTCTCCCTGCTCGTTCAATGTTCGTTGCTGCCGGAACAAGCCCAAATATAGTTTACGAGAAAGAATTTCCTGGTACATTTGAATTGGATAAATGGAAATATTTTTTCCAATCGTTCAAATTGGAAGAAGGGGCTGATACAAGAACCGACTTACAGAAAGTTGAAGAAGGGGAGAGCGGATTCTTCACTTCATATTACAAAGATGGAAAGTATATAACTTACTATGGAGATAATCATCCTGAGTTTGCTGGAAATGTTGTGAAAGCAATGGCATCAGCACGGGCTGGTTATAAGCAAGTCTCAGAGCTTTTCATTGACGATATAAAAAACTGTGAAAAAAATTATAAGGAGAATGAATTTAAATTTAAAAATCTTGTAAAAAGATTGAATGAAGAGCTTATTGCTGAAGTGAAGGAAGTTGTCCGATTAACACCGAACATCACTGAAATAATTGTTAAAGCTCCAATGCAGGCAAAAAAATTTCAGCCAGGTCAATTCTATCGCATGCAAAACTATGAAGTCAACAGTCGAGTGATCGAAGGAACGACTTTAATGATGGAAGGTATAGCCTTGACCGGAGCTTGGGTCGATGCCGAAAAAGGTTTGCTGAGCATGATCGCACTCGAGCTTGGCGTAAGCTCTAAGCTGCTGAGCACGCTAAAGCCTGGAGAAAAAGTTATAGTTATGGGACCTACAGGTGCACCGACTCACATTCCGGAAAATGAAAACGTGATGTTAGTCGGCGGTGGATTGGGAAATGCAGTGTTGTTTTCAATTGCAAAAGCAATGAAAGAAAAAAGCAATAAGATTATTTACTTCGCTGGATACAAAAAACCTGAAGATGTTTACAAGATGGAAGAGATTGAGCAGTCTGTTGATCAAGTCGTTTGGGCAACAGACGTTGAGCCGGCAATAAAACCGCGTCGTAAACAGGATGTGAACTTTGTTGGAAATATTGTTCAGGCAATCACTGCTTATGCAAAAGGAGAAATTGGCGGTGAGCTAATTAAATTGGACAAGATCAATAGAATAATTGCTATTGGCAGTGATAGAATGATGGCAGCCGTAAAAATTGCACGCTACAATGAACTGGCTCCTTATTTAAATCCAAACCATATCGCAATCGGCAGTATCAATTCTATGATGCAGTGCATGATGAAAGAAATTTGTGCTCAATGTCTGCAGAAACATGTTGATCCGCAAACCGGCAAAGAAACAATTGTCTTTTCATGCTTCAACCAGGATCAGCCATTAGATTTTGTTGACTTCACAAATCTGAACGAGAGGTTAAAACAGAATAGCGTGCTTGAGAAACAATCGAACTTATTTTTCGATTATTTGCAGCGGATTGAATCGATTTGATGTTCTAATCGAATGCACTCAGGAGGGTATGAAAGGTTGCGTCCAATTATAGATGTGTAGAAATTTATTCTGTGAAGAGGGTAACAAAGAATATCAAACAACCCAGGTAAAATAATTTTCGTTTGTGATAATTTCGAATGTCGATTTTGGATAAGTTTTTACCCAAGCGGCTGGAGGTTTCAACTTTGAAGGACTCCATTTAAGCTCATAAGCAAAGAAGTTTCCCGCTCTTTCTTCGATAAAATCGATTTCTTGTTGATCGTAGGTTCGCCAAAAGTAATTGTTAACCATCATACTATTATTATTTTGGTATTTGATGCGTTCACTTAGGATATAGTTTTCCCATAGAGAACCAGTGTCATCCCTCATGTTTAGCGGATTGAAATTTGCTATAACCGCATTTCTAATTCCATTGTCATAAAAATACCATTTTGAACTTTTAACTATTTCTTTTCTCAAGTTTCTGCTAAATCCGGTTAACTTGTATAAAACAAAAACTTTTGTTAATAGGTCGAGATACTTTTCGACTGTATTTCGGCTTAAATGTAATTGTGTGCCTAATTCATTTAAAGAGACTTCTTTACCAACCTGATAGGAGATCAGTCTTAGCAGATTTATTATTATCGAAGCGTTTTTTATTTTCTCAAAGGCTAAAATATCTTTTAGAAGATATGAATTAATTATTTCCTTTAGATATTCGGCTTTCTCATCGAGATTAGAAATTTGTGTTACTTCTGGATAGTTCCCATAAATTAATCGGAGTCGAAGGTTATCTCCCCTTTCAAGCACTGACTCGTATTCCGCGAATTCTTTCTCACAAAACGGAAAAAGGATGAAAGTTTTTTTTCTCCCTGTCAAGGGTTCGCCAATTTGCCCTTGTATGTCGAATGCAGAAGAACCGGTTATTAAAATTTTGAGTCCGGCAATCTCATCTATCATCAATTTCAGTTTGGAACCGATATCTGGAATTTTTTGAGCCTCATCAATTATAAGGAGCCGTTTTTCGCCTAAAAGGTTTTTATAATTTTGAATTGAACGTCTGGCTAGTAAATCATGTGAAGTGAAATCTTCACCATTGAGCATTAAGAATGATTCACTAAATTTTTCAGAGAGTAGTTTCAGTAATACGGTTTTTCCAACTCGCCTAGCACCTACTAGTACAACTACTTTGCCAGGTTTTAATGAGGTCTGTATTTTATCAGCGAGTATTCTTTTTACCAACATAATGTTAATTCAGGTATTTCGCTGAACGAATTTACCTAAATTCGTTCAGCAGCACAACAAAATTTTTAATTTTTAACTTGTTAGAGCTATAACTAATGAAATTTATACTGAGGGCGGTTATTGTATGGTTTGGGGCGGCTAGGAAATGGCAGATGGGTAGTCGAAAAAACGATAAAAATTTTCAAACATAAATCTATTAATTTACGGATACAAAAATTCCACATATACAGGAAAGATTTGAACTTGAAACCGATCCATAATCCACTAACCTCAACCAAGACTAACTTATGGACTTCTTCGACTTCACAAATCTGAATGAGAGGTTAAAACAGAACAGCGTGCTTGAGAAACAGGCAAATCTTTATTTCGACTACTTGTTGACGAAAAAGTAACTTAAAAGAGTTAGATAGAGTTAGATTGCGAAAAAGGAGACTGTCTCAAAGATAATCCGCTCATTTCGCCCTTTGAGAATTTCAACAAAACGAATTTATTTTAGTAGAATAAATTTCTTCGTTGAAGAAAATAAACCAGATGTGATCTGATAGAAGTAAATTCCAGTGGATAAGCCATATTTATCTGCGTTGAATTCAATTTCATATCGATTGGCGGATTTCGGTTCATTGACAAGTATCGCTATTTCTCTTCCGAGTAAATCGTAAATTTTTAGTGTAACATGGCTGGCACTAGCTATTTGGTAGCCAATCGTTGTGCTTGAATTGAATGGATTAGGATAATTTTGGAACAGCTTGAATTCACTTGGAGGATTTGAATCAGATTCTTTTATTGAACTCAGCACCACACCATTTTCATTATAAAAAATCAGTCCATGTTCAGCTCGAAATGATGGGGAAAAAAAAGAAATACCGTAGATCTTATTATTTTTTGAGTCAATAATTCCTCTTGTAAAACTCCCTGCAGGTATTGGAGAATTCGATGTGTTAAATATAGTCCAGGTTGTATCATTGTACATAATTAAGCCAATATCGGAGCCGAAAAATTTCCTATTTAAAGAATCGGCAACAGCGGTATCAAAAGAAAGACGCGGTCTGAAACCAAAATTAAGACTATCATACTCCTGCCAGGTTGTGTCAACGAGTGTTGCTATTACACCCCATCTATTGAAATTGTTATAAGTCAGCCAGACTTGACGATTTCGATCTACCATTAGTGAAGTATATCCGTTTGCTATTTTGTCAAAAGCATAACCCGGCATAATTTTTTTCCAGGATGTTCCGTTAAAACGCCATAACCCAAAAAGACCCGTACCTACCCATAAATTGTGAAGTGAATCAAATTTAATAAAATCAAAATCACCTATACCATCGAATGCACTAAAATCGTTATAGAAAGTCCAGGATGTATCAGCTAATTTAATAATTCCATAATTATAAATCCCAAACCAGTAGTTGTTTTGATGATCAACGGTAATTGTCAATACTCCCTGTGAAGGGTCTGAAGGCAGAGGTGAATTATCAGATGAATATTTCTGCCACTGCTCGCCGTCGAATATAAATACAGCATAATAAGTTGAGATGACTATTTTGTTATTTTTGTCAACTGCAATATCCTGAATACTTTCTCTTTTCAATGGAGAATTTAAGCTATCGAAAATCAGCCAGTTATTTCCATCGAACCTTACAAGCCCCCCTCGGTAAGTTGTATCTCTTAAAAATTCGGTTGCACATCCTATCCAATAAATACCATTTTTATCTTCTGCAATGGCACTAATCTTATTTGAAGGGAGGGGTGAATTGTCTCTATTAAAAATTTTCCATTTACTATATGACTGTGCTTGTAAAATATTGAGATAAGCTGTCAGAAAAATAAAAAGTAAATTGAAAACTGTCTGCTTAGTTACACGTTTACACATAGTTTTTCACTTTTAATTACGGTTCACATTCGGGTAAATAGTCAACACAATCAGGATGTATGTCTGCTCTAAAAAATGGATCATGCTTACAAATCCTTAGATTGGTTGATACTTCATCAGAGTTATATGTGTACTCTTCATCAATAAGTTCATTACTGCCATATTGTATGAAAAACGAAGTATTAAATTTATATATGACATTAAAATAATTTTCATGGTTACAATCTGGCTTTTTGCAAAAACCATGGTAAATAATTGGCCTAATTGTGTAAGGATCGGAAGTAGGAGAGACAGCTGGAGTGTACGTTTGTGATTTTGAAATCCATCCATCTAGATTATTATAAAAGTTGAGCGTAACTTTAACATATCTAAGATTGTCTCTTTGGATTGTCAAGGGTCCCCAATCGGAACAGAAGTCGTAATCCATTTGTGGGGCGCAATTAAATACCCAATAACATTCTGGCATGAAATTAGACATAATTTTTATCTCCTCATTCTAATAAAAGTTATTAAAAAAAAATACGTAAAGCAAAAAAAAGAGTTAAAGAACTTTACTCAGCACATCAGCTTAATAAATTAAACAGGATAACCATTGTTCCTATTTTCTTCATAATTGAACTTTCATCCTGTTATTTCTATTTTAGATATGGAATGTAGTTTTATTTACAAGATTTTAAATTAATGCCTAAGATAACCGACGAGACTATTAAAGCAATTGCGTCTTCTTTCCTTAAGCAGGCAAAAAAGTATGGATTTTCTCTAAATGATTACTTGAAATTCACAAATGTTCTGCTCGATGAAGCGCTGAAATCACCGTCAGCTTCGAAAAAAACCGAAAACAAAAAAATTACATACAGCAACTCGGCAAATTTAAAGCTCCCATTAAAGACAGAGCGATTGATCATTCGTGAGATGTTGAAAAAAGATATTCCAATTGTCAAAAAGTGGCTTGAGGATGAAGAAGGAAAAAGTTTTTTACTTTCAAGAAGCTCCGGCAGAACTGATTCAATCGAAGAATTATTTGACGATGAATTTAATGTCTTCGGTATTGTTACGCTAATGAATAAAACTCCAATTGGATTAATAGCTTATCTCAGTGTTGATGAAATGCAAAAGAAAGCAGAACTACGAAAAATGATTGGAGCATCTGATCAAAGAGGCAAAGGATTCGGGAATGAAGCTACAAAGATCTGGATTGAATATGGCTTATATACTCTTGGCTTAGATAAGATTTATCTAACTACCTTTAATACCAATATTAAAAACATCAGAATTAATGAAATGCTCGGTTTTAGAGTTGAAGGATTAATGCAAAATGAAATTAAGATTGACGGTGAGTACCATGATCTATTGAAAATGAATCTGTTAAAAGAATGGTTTGAAGAAAAAAGAAAAGAAAAAAAATGAAAATTGGAATTACTTGTTATCCGACTTACGGCGGCAGCGGCGTTGTTGCCACTGAATTAGGGAAAGCTCTTGCCGATCGTGGGCATGAAGTTCATTTCATCTCCTACGGTATTCCAATGAGACTTACACACTTAAACGAAAATATTTTCTACCATGAAGTTGAAATAAGTAATTATCCTCTATTCGAGTTTCCTCTCTATGATTTAGCTCTTACTAGTAAAATGGTAGAAGTCTGCAAGTACGATAAAATAGATATTCTTCATGTGCATTATGCTATTCCGCATTCTATAAGTGCAATGCTTGCTCAACAGATAGTAAATGAAAACGGGAACACACTGAAATTCACAACCACATTACACGGAACAGATATCACCTTAGTAGGGCTCGAACCTTCATTTCTTCCACTAGTCAAGTACAGCATTGAAAGAAGTGATGGTGTGACCGCAGTATCGAATTTTTTAAAAGATAAAACGTTAACAAACTACAAAATCAAAAAAGAGATTGATGTCATTCCAAACTTTGTTGACACTTCGATTTATAAGCAAATTGATAATTGTGCGTTCAAGTCTCACTTTGCGCCAAATGGAGAAAAGGTCTTAGTCCATATTTCTAATTTCAGACCTGTGAAGCGTGTGCCCGATGTTATAAGCATCTTCGAAAAAGTTAGAGAAAAACTTCCGGCTAAATTAATTCTCGCCGGCGATGGACCGGATCGTTCCGAGTGCGAAAGAATTGTGAGAGAAAAAAACTTAAAGCAGGATGTACATTTTCTCGGTAAGCAGGAAGCTGTAGTTGATATTTTAAATGCAAGCGATTTATTCATCATGCCAAGCCAATCGGAAAGTTTTGGTTTATCTGCACTTGAAGCAATGGCATGCGGACTGCCGACAATATCAACAAGTATCGGAGGTTTACCCGAACTCGTTGTTCATGCAGAAACAGGTTTCATTGCAGAAATTGGTGATATAGATCGCATGGCAAAATATGCTATTGATCTGCTGACCAATGAAAATAAATATAAATTATTTTCAGAAAATGCGAGAATGCGGGCTGTCAAATGCTTTGACAAAGAAAAAATTGTAAAGCAGTACGAAGATCATTATAGAAAAGTGCTAAACGATGAAAAATAAAATATACTGTGCAGGTCCGATCAGCGGAGATGTTACGTTTCAAAAAAGCTACCGCCGTATTATCGAAATTGTCAATGAAAGCGGCTGTACTGCACTTCATGAACCGGATTTAATTCCAAATAGTATGCTCAACGATAAAGAGATCTTCGAGCGTGATATTAATTGGCTTGAAGAATCTGATGCGGTGATTGCCGAAGTTTCAGGCCCAAGTCTTGGAGTTGGATTTGAAATTTCTTACGCTCTTTTCTCCTTGAAGAAAAAAGTGCTTGCACTTTATTCAAATCGAGCAGGCAGGGTCTCAGCGATGATCAAGGGATGTGGAAATGCGCTCCTAACCGTGAAAAGTTATCAAAGTGATGATGAGCTTGAATCATCAGTCCGGAATTTTTTAAATAATATTGCTGCGAAGAAATAGTTAATTATCGAAATGAGTATTGATAAGAAAAATTGGTATGTGTTCTATACGAAATCACGATTTGAGAAAAAAATTGATAATGCATTAATCGAACAAGGAATCGAAAGTTTCCTCCCGCTTATAACCGTCGTACGAAAATGGAGCGACCGGAAAAAGAAAGTCGAAGAACCCCTTTTTAAGAGTTACATTTTTGCGCGTGCAGACGAAAAAGAAAGACTTGCAGTTCTGCAAACACAAGGTGTAGTCAAGTGCATAATGTTCAATGGCAGAGTTGCAATTATTCCTGAATTTCAGATCGAAGGAATAAAACGACTGCTCGAACATAAAGCGGAATTATTGTTAGTTGGTGAATGTTTTAATAGGGGGGATAAAATAAAAGTAGTCACAGGCCCGCTCGAAGGGATGGAAGGAATTGTTGAAATGAACAGTGATGGAAATTGGGTTGTGTTTAATATTGAATCAATCGGCAAGTCGATTCGGGCTAAGCTAAGTGCGGCCGAGGTAATTAAGATTTTAAGAGATTGAAAAGATTTTCAAAGTTGGATACTTCTTACCAAAAAGATCATAAAAATAATTAAGAAGGAAAGAGAGTGTTATGAAAAAAAACCAACCCGCCGCACAGGGTGTTGCAGATTGTTGTTTTCTCGATACATCCCGACTCATACTCTAGACTATTCGTAGTCGGGATACTCGCCTGCCCGCTACAACCTATCGAAAAAGGCAGGCGGGAAAACCC
>CAZNDS010000082.1:0-11370 GCA_964571865.1 uncultured Ignavibacteriaceae bacterium
AATTCCAATTGGCTGATGAGAATTAAGTGTCTTCAATTTTTCCTTAGAATTGTTTTATTGTGTCTCTTAATGAATTGCGGTAGAATGCGTATCGGCTTGGGGAAATTTTCTGTTGGTTTTTATCGAGAACATAAAAACTATCAAAAACGCCGTTTAGTTTAGTTCCTATTTTTGCAAAGTAAATTTCAAGTTCGAGCTCGGCAAATTTCTTAGTAATCAAATAAAGTAATCCGATTCTATCTGAAGTATGAACATCAATAATTGTATATGATGGATGATTTTCAAAAGAAATTTCTACTTCTTTTTTTATTTGTAATTTTTTTTCCACTCTGCGCCATTTGTTTCGATGTTCCTCAAATTTCGATTGCAGGTCGCTGTCATTTAGCAGAACAATTGTAATGTTTTTTGAAAGCAGATCCTTTTGCTTTGCATCTAAAGGTTTTTGCGAGGAAAAGTCGGTCAGTTTAAATGTATCAATTGCAATATGATCTTTTCGAGTGAAAATATTTGCGTCATGAATGTTGGCATCGCTTATCGCAATCGCTCCGCAAATCTTTGATAAAAGTCCATGACTGTCTTTGGTGATAACTGTGAGATACGTGAACTCATCATCTTCCTTGTAGGTTATGGAGATTTCATCTCCATTCTGTATCTCAGAAATGTGAATCGCAATATCTTTATCAGAAAAAGTGAAAAGATATCTATCATCGCTAATTTGATCCAAGTGCTCGAGAAAATCATATTCCTTTAAGTCCACATTTTGGAAGTCAATTTTTCTCACGTTCGATGTCAGAACATCTTCGCCGCTTAATTCACTTAAGATCATTTGTTTGGTTTTAAGATACAACTCCTGTAAAAGTGAATTTTTCCAGTTCGACCATGAACTTGGATTAACTGCCGATAGATCTGCATAGGTAAGCAAAAAAAGAAAATCCAACTCTTTTAAACTTTTAAATTTCTCTCGAAAAGAGTTGAGAATCGCTGCATCGCTCAGGTTCCTTCTGAAAGCAGTTTGCTCCATCAAAAGATGATTAGTGACGAGGAATGAGACTATTCTGATCTCTTCATCATCGTAACCTAGACGCTGCATTATAGTTTCGGCGAATTGGGCACCGAGAATTTCATGTCCAGCAAGATTGTGCGGTTTGGCAACATCATGGAATAAAACTGCGAGATAAAGAAGTTCAATATTATCGTATGAACGGTAAATAACTCCAAGCATGGAATTATCAATACTTATCTTAGAAAGATTTTTTATCGCAATTAAAGTATGTTCATCACCTGTGTAAATATGATAAGCATTTGGTTGGAAAAATCGCCGAAGATTTTCAAATTCAGGAATTATAAATCCTAGTACACCGATTCGATTCATGTGCAGAAGTACTTCATAAACATTCTCAGGATATTGGAGAATTCTTTTGAATGTTTTTGATACCTCAATATTTTCGATCTCGGTACCATCAAAGTAGCTGATGCTGTGAATAATATTATCTTCCAATTCCTCCGAGAAGAGAGCAGAAAATTTTGTTCTGAAATAGTAAATCTCCAATATCTCAACAAGATTGAGTCTGTCATTAGTTTTCTGTTGAATGAACCTTCCGTGGAGAATAAATTTTTCATTCAGTTCATGAACTGCATAGTCCGACAGGGGAAATATTTTTAACAAAGCTTTTTTTGTAAAATTTCGAAGAAGGTTTGAAATCACTTCAGAGGAAATGAAATAATCTTGCATCAATTTAATATGAGCATTCGATTGATCAATGCCGTTACCTAATAAATTATTCGCTATCAAAATTTGATTTTGAAAATCAAGTTTGTCCCGTTTGAATTGATTAAGAACATGAAGTTCGTTTCGAATTTTCAAAAGAGTTTCATAAGCTGTAAAAATTTCACTTCTCTTTTTGGACGAAACCGCTTTCTGCTTGACGATCTCATTAAGAAATTCACTAGTTGAAGATTCAAATAGTTCGGCATCAGTTCGGAGGTTATTCAAAATGGAATAAATCCATGCAGCGGAATGCAAATCTCTCATTCCACCTGCTGAGAATTTTATATTCGGTTCAAGCAGCAGGGGCGACATACCATACGTCAAGTGTCTCCGATCAATATCGAAAAGGAGATTTTGCAGTAATTTAATTTTCAATTCCGAATTGATAACATCGAGTAAACGTTCCTTATACCGGAGAAAGACAGATTTGGTCCCGGCAACAAATCTCAACTCGAGCAGTTGTGTAAATGAAGGAAGATCATTTGCAGCAATTTCGGTAAGTTGTCCAAAGTCCCTAACAGTATGCGAGATTTGGATTCCTCTATCCCAAAGATGACGCACAAGATTTCCGATATAATCTGTATGTTCCTCCGGCTCATGTACGATAAAACACAAATCTATATCAGAATAAGGAGAAAGTTCCATTCTGCCGAACCCACCGTATGCACCGATTGCTAATCCGGGAATACTTTCACCTGATGCTCGAATAATTTCGTGATTGAATAATTCCGCCAGTCTATAAGAAAAATCTATACTTGATTCAAAAGTATGTCTCTTATCGATTAAATCGTCGACCTTACTAGAAAGCAATTTGACGTTATTGTTGGAGTTATTCATCTATTAAGTAATTATTTTAATTTTTCAAATCTTACTTGGAAAAATCTTAAATACTTAGGTTCATAAATCATTTTCAATCCTTTGATCGATTTGCGCTTTTCGAAGACTTCCACTATCGATTCAAAAGTTACGTCCATATGTGCTTGTGTGTAAACACGGCGCGGGAAGGTCAATCTAACCAATTCCAAATTTGGATAATTATGGTCTCCGGTAACTTTGTTTCTTCCTGCTGAGACAATTCCTCGCTCCATCGTACGGACACCGGAATCTAAATAAATTTCAGCGGCGAGTGTTTGAGCAGGAAATTGAGTTTGAGGAATATGAGGAAGAAATTTTTTTGCATCTAAGAATATTGCATGACCACCGATCGGTTTCACAATAGGAACTTTCGCGTTCAGTAAAAGATTCCCAATGTATTCTACCTGACCAATTCTTGCTTTTATATGATCGAGTTCTACCATTTCCTCTATCCCGCGAGCCATTGCTTCCATATCTCGTCCGGCAAGTCCACCATAAGTGTGGAGACCTTCATATACAACCACAAGATTTCTTGCTTCTTCAAAGACTTTCCAGTTACGCGTTGCAAGCAATCCGCCGATATTTACAAGACAATCTTTTTTTGCACTAACCCAAATCCCTTCGAAATAAGAACAAAATTCTTTTAAAATTTCAGCGATGGATTTATTGGCAAATCCTTTTTCACGAGTTTTAATGTAGTAAGCATTTTCAACTGCACGGGTTGCATCGCACCAGATTTTTATTCCGCGCTTATCGCAAAAAGTCTTCAATTCTTTCACGTTTTGCATCGAGATCGGCTGTCCACCGGCCATATTAACCGTTGCAGCAACAGAAACGTACGGAATTTTTTTTGCTCCAACCTCATTAACAAGCTTTTCCATCTTTTTTAGATCGATGTTTCCTTTGAATGGATGAAGATTATCGGGATCGTGCGCTTCATCAATTATTACATCGACAAATGTTCCACCAGCCAATTCCTGATGAAGTCGTGTAGTTGTGAAATACATATTTCCAGGAATGAAATCACCTTTTTTAATTAAAATTTGTGATACAAGATGTTCCGCCCCTCTGCCTTGATGAGTTGGCACTAAATATTTGAAGCCATAATATTTTTTGACATTATCTTCTAGATGATAATAATTTTTACTTCCAGCATAAGCTTCGTCACCGAGCATCATTCCAGCCCACTGATAATCACTCATAGCACTCGTTCCGCTGTCGGTCAATAAATCTATATAAACATCTTCAGACTTGAGTAAAAACGTATTGTAACCTGCCGTCTTAATAGCTTTAAGTCTATCTTCACTTGAGGTCATTTTCAACGGTTCAACGACTTTTATTTTAAATGGTTCAGCCCATGATCTCTTTTTTATTTTCATAAATCCTTGCTAAAATTTGATTTGTTAAACAGTAATTACAGTAAGCAGTAAAAATTTCTTTTAAAAATAAGGAAAAAAATAGGGTTTCTGAAATTTTTATCGTATCCCCATACGAGTTCAGATTTCGATAATAATTGTGAAATGGAGCATTAAAGCTGTAAATATTCGTTATTCGATGAGATCAACATTTTTGTATAGTAAAAAATTTTTGGCTAACTTTGTGCTCCAAATTCAGAATTCGATATGATAATAAGCATGACTGGCTATGGGAATGCCGATATTGAATCAAAAGGCGTTCACTATAGCGTGGAAATACGAAGTTTGAACAGTAAGTTCTTTGAAGTTTCTGTGAAGCTTCCAAAGAATCACTCGACAAAAGAAAACGACTTCCGAGAGATTGTCAAAGAAAAAATTTCTCGAGGGAAAATTTCTCTATTTGCAAGTATTCAAAAGAAGGGAAGTGTCGAGCATCCAATTGAAATAAACAAGGACGCTGTTAAGTTTCTTAACAATCTTTTAAAGACGCTTCGTAAATCAACCGGGCTGAAAGAAAAAATAAAGCTCGATCATTACTTGAAATTTTCTGAAATCTTTCAATATAAGGAAGAAGAATTATCAGACGAGGAATTTGAAATTTTGAAACGCTGTGTTGACTCTGCCATTCGAGTTATGTTGGAAATGAAATTGAAAGAAGGCAGCCAGCTGGAAAAAGATATTCTTTCGAGACTAAAACAAATTGAGGAATACGTAAAGCAGATAACTTCAATTTGGAAAAATCGTGAGGTGGAAGAACTTGAAAAATTGAAAGAAAAAGCAGATCGGCTTCTTGATGGAAAAGACATTCCAGAAGAGCGCATCGAGATGGAACTTGTCTTCCTTCTCGATAAAATGGATATAACCGAAGAGTGCGTTAGACTCGAAAGTCATATTCGCTTTTTTGAAGAAGCTGCTCGAAGTAAAGAAGCTGCCGGGAGAAAGTTAGGATTTCTTTCACAAGAAATGTTAAGAGAAGCAAATACCATCGCTTCGAAATCGAGCAATGCAGAAATCTCACAGAATGTTGTGAAAATCAAAGAAGAATTAGAAAAGATAAGAGAACAATTATTTAACATTGAATAAAGCAAAATTAATCGTAATATCAGCCCCTAGTGGATCAGGAAAAACTTCAGTATTGAAAGAAATACTAAAATTGAATTCAGATAAACTAACTTTTTCAATCTCGGCTACGACAAGAAAGAAAAGACATAATGAAGAAAATGGAATTGAATACTATTTCTTAACAGGAGAAGAATTCAAGAAGAAGCTTGACAAAGGCGAATTTGTCGAGTGGGAAAACATTTATGGTGATTATTACGGAACGCTCAAGTCCGAAGTCAATCGGCTCCTTCAAGAGGATAAATCTATATTATTCGAACTTGATGTAAATGGAAGTCTTCAGTTAAAAAAGCTCTATCCAGATGCAAAACTGATTTTTATTGTACCACCAAGCATAGAAGTATTAGAAGAGCGGTTAAAAAATAGGAACACTGAAACTCCGGAGAAACTTGCAAAACGAGTCGAGCGTTCAAAAATGGAGTTAGATAAAGCAAAATACTTTGATTTTGAAGTGAAAAATTACGAATTAGCAGATGCAATTACTGAAGTAAATAAAATAGTACAGGAATTATTAACAAATTAAGGATAAACTATGCCAGTAAAACCAGTCGATATAAGTGAAATAGAAAAACATTCAGAAAGTATTTATGAAGCAATTGTCGTTACATCTAAAAGAGCAAGACAAATTAATGACGATGTAAAGATTGAGTACAATAAGAGGGTCGCTGAAATTCCTGGGATCAATCAATTTGATGAACAAGAAGAAATCGAAAATCCCGATCAAATTCGAATCAGCAAAGAACTTGAAAAACAAGGCAAACCCACAGAAAGAGCCATGAAAGAATTCTTGGAGGGTGATGTCGAGTTTAGATATAACAAATAAATTCTTTTAGCTTAAGCCGGTTATTATATCTCTGAAACCGGAATAATATATAAATCATTTTTTTGAGCGGGTTCATTGGTTGAAAGTATTTCAAAAGAAAAAAATAATTGTTGGAGTAAGCGGCGGAATCGCTGCTTACAAAGCCTGCTATTTAGTCCGTGAGTTAATTAAACTCGGTTCTGAAGTTAAAGTAGTGATGACTCCTTCAGCCTGTGAGTTTGTTACTCCCTTAACGTTTTCTACACTTTCTCAGAACGAAATAATCGTTGATATCTTCCCGAAAGATCGTAAATCAAATCTTAAATTGAGCACTTGGCATATCGAGCTCAGCATGTGGGGAGATTTGTTCATCTTCGCTCCGGCAACCGTAAATAGTATTGCTAAAATAAATTTCGGAATTGCTGATAATGCATTAACAACGTTGATAAGTGCACTTCGGTGTCCGCTTCTAATTGCTCCAGCCGCAGATGAAGATATGTTTGAAAGTGAAGCTAACAAAAAAAATATCAGTGAGTTGAAAGCAAGGGGAGTATTTTTTGCAGAGCCAGGTTTTGGAGATCTTGCAAGTGGTTTAATTGGAAAAGGCCGCTTGGCTGAAGTCGAAAACATTTTAATAGAAGCAGAAAAAATTCTTACACGTTCAAAGAAAGATTTGATTAAAAAGAAAATCTTGATTTCATCCGGTCCAACTTTTGAAGCAATTGATCCAGTGCGATATATTGGCAATAGATCAAGTGGAAAGATGGGACATGCATTAGCACTTGCGGCATTTCACCGCGGGGCTGAAGTTACGGTTGTGACTGGCCCAACTTCGGTTTCATTTCCAAAATTAATCAAAGTCATTTACATTAAGTCTGCTGATGAAATGTATAAAGAAGTAACCAAATTGTTCCCTAAATCTGATATCTTTATTGCTGCGGCTGCAGTTGCAGATTTCAAACCTAAAAAATATTCAGTGTCAAAGATTAAAAAAGACAATTCAGAACTATCGATTGAACTTGAAAAAACAAAAGATATTCTAAAAGAAATTTCAAAGAAGAAAAAGAAGAATCAAATTGTAATTGGTTTCTCTGTTGAAACAGATGATGAGATTGAAAATTCGAAGCGGAAACTGATTGAGAAAAAGCTCGATATGATTGTGATTAATAATCCAAATATTAAAGGAGCTGCATTCGAGGGAGATACTAACCGAATTACAATCTTGAAAAAGAATCATGAAGTTTTCAATTACCCATTGAAATTAAAATATAACGCGGCTATGGATATTCTTGATCAATTAAAAAATTTATGAATGAGAATGAAGAATTAAATAGGATTTTGTCAGGGATTGAAAGCTTATTAGTTCATCAAAAGGAACTGGGCGTGCCGGTGTTTTTTTCAGATTTAGATATGCAAGAGAAGTCTAAAGAACTGAACTCAGCGTTGATAGAGAAAACATTATGTGAGATGGATGAAGAGTTTATTAGTTCAAGAAGTCTGAATGAATTAGATTCGCTGATCAAGAGTTGCCAAAAATGCGAGCTTGGTTTATCGAGAAAGAATTTTGTGTTCGGTGTTGGGAATCACTCGACTGAAATTGTCTTTGTCGGTGAGGCGCCTGGTAAAGATGAAGATGAACAAGGAGAACCATTTGTTGGCAGAGCAGGCAAACTTCTTACTGAGATGCTGAAAGAGATCGGCTTAAAGCGTGAAGAAGTCTTTATATGCAACATTTTGAAATGCAGACCGCCTGGCAATCGCGATCCACTTCCAAATGAAGTTGAAAAATGTGAGCCGTATTTACTAAAGCAATTGAGTTTACTAAAACCAAAAATTATCGTAGCTTTAGGCAGAATCGCTGGTAATACTTTACTCAAAACGAGTGAGAGTCTGACGAATTTAAGAAAAGAGATTTACGATTATTATGGAATCCCATTGATTATTACATTTCATCCAGCAGCAATTTTACGAAATCCGCAATGGAAAAAACCAACTTTGGAAGATTTGAGTAAAGCAAAAAAATATCTTGAGGAAATGACAAATTAAAAATGGCTAAACGTCCTGCTCGAAAAAAAGGAAATGGTTCCGAATTAAAAATTACACTTGATGCTGGCAAGAACATTCCACCACAAGCATTAGATGTTGAATCTAGTGTCCTTGGAGCTATTCTACTAGATAATAGTGTCGCTAATACCGTCATTGAAATGTTGAGCCAATCGGATATTTTCTATTCCGAAGCGAACAGAAAAATTTTTGACGCCATAAAGGAGTTGTTTCAAAAAGGAAGTCCGATAGATGTTCTAACCTTGCTCGAAGAATTACGCCGAAGAGAAGAACTAGATGAAATTGGCGGACCGGGAATTTTAACTGAACTGACAAACAATATCGCAAGTGCCGCTAATGTTGAGTATCACTGCAAGATCTTAATCGAAAAATTTATGCTGCGTGAATTGATAAAATCGTCAATTGAAATTGCTGGCAAATGTTACGAAGGTATTGATGATACATTTGAAATCCTCGATGATGCTGAAAGAAAGATATTTGATATTGCTGAAAATAAGTTTAAAAGAACTTACACACCTATAAATCTAGCTATCAAAGATACGATTGATAAAATCGAACGCTCACGCAAAGCTGAGTATGCAGGAACTCGTACTGGATACTTTCAATTTGATGAATTGACAAATGGATTTCAGAATTCAGATTTAATTATTATTGCTGCAAGACCTGGAATTGGAAAGACTGCACTTGCAATTTCGATTGCAAGAAATATGGCCATTGATTATCAAATCCCGATTGGATTTTTCAGTCTCGAGATGACCACGAATCAAATCGTTCTAAGACTTTTAAGCGGTGAAACGAAAATCCCGATGTCAAAATTGCGTTCTAAGGTACTCGATCATGATGAAGATAGAAGATTAACTACTGCGTTCCATAAATTATCCAACCTGAAATTTTTTATTGATGACACGCCGGCGCTTTCAATACTTGAACTTCGCGCCAAAACGAGAAGATTGATCGCCGAGCATCACGTGAAAGTGATTTTTGTCGACTATCTTCAATTGATGCAAGGTCCATCAAGTTCTGAATCACGCGAGAGAGAAATTTCATATATATCGAGATCATTGAAGAGTCTTGCAAAAGAAATGGATATTCCAATAATTGCCTTAGCTCAGCTCAACCGGCAAGTTGAGGGAAGACAGAGCAAACGTCCGCTTCTCTCAGATTTAAGGGAATCCGGGGCAATCGAACAAGATGCCGATCTTGTCTGTTTCATTCATCGTGCTGATAAGTACTTAGACCGTGAACAAATGGACGAAAAGGAAAAAAACATTGCCGAAATAATTATTGCTAAGCAGCGTAATGGTCCAACAGCATCCTTTCAACTTGCATTTCTCGAACATGCGACGCGATTTGAAAATCTTGAAACCGCAAGAGTTGCTGAAATCTATGCACCCGAATCAGAGATTGAAGCTCCATTTTAAAACAAATCGAAGTTATTTTACCGATGAAATTAATCCTCGTTACTCTTCTGATGGCACTCAGCCAAATATTATTTTCACAAATCGATTATTTAAATCATCAACCAAGTTTAGAAATTTGTCGTTCAAAATTTGAACTTGCAATTTCTCAAAACCTAAGAGAGAAACCGATCGATGAAATTTTTATTTTGGTAGCAAAATCTTTTGTCGGTAATGATTATGAAGGATTTGTCCTCGAAAAGCCTGAAAAGGAGGAAGTATTCATTTACTTGCAAGGTTTGGATTGTGTTTCGTTGATTGAAAATTCCCTCGTACTCGCAAGATTGATAAAAAGAGGGGACTCAAGTTTAGACAGTTACATCAAGGAACTTGAGTATATTCGATACCGCGACGGAATTAGAGATGATTATCTCAGCAGGTTGCACTATTTCAGCGAATGGATTGCGAACAATGAGAAGAAAGGAATTTTGAGAAATGTCAGCCGTGATTTGGGCGGAAATAAATTATTAGCTCAGACAATTTCTTTCATGTCAAACAATCCTAAGCTTTATCCTAAATTGAAATCGAAAGAAGATATTGTAAGATTAAAGCAGATCGAAAATCAATTGAATTCCCGCGAGATATTTTATATTGGAAAAACTGAGCTGGCATCGAAATCTATGATAAATAAAATCGAAGATGGCGATATAGTTGCACTTGTTGCTTCGGATACAACTCTTGATATTACGCACACTGCCATTGCAGTAAAAAAGAATAATAATATTCATCTTCTGCATGCACCAAAACCTGGAACTAAAGTTCAAATCACGGAAAAACCTCTATATGAATATATTAAAAACAATAGATCTGTTTTTGGGATTATGATAATTCGGCTAATTGAGTGATTAATAAGTCTTCAATCCTTTTTTAAGTTCAAGAACTTGAATTAGAGTTACTAATTGATTAATTTTTTGTTGAATAAAAACTTAATTTTCGAAAAAAAATAAAATGCAAAATCAAGTGTCAATAAACGAGATTTTAGAAACTGTTTCAAAGTTCACTATCGAAGATCAAAGCATGCTCAGCGAGATAATTAGTAAAAGAGTAATTGAAGCGAGAAGGAATGAGCTTGTAAATGTAGTGAAAGAGAGCAGGGAAGAATATTCAAAGGGGCTGACTGGGCAGGGGACCGTCGATGACTTTTTAACTGACCTTGAGCTTGAATGATCAGACTTCATTGATCATCGAGGTTTAAAAGGTCATTCAAGAAATATTCTCAAATAAATCAACTCAACAAGGAAAAAATTATTAAGACTATGGAATTATTATCTTCCTCAAATCCGATATCGAAAACAAAGACTAACGTTCTCTATTTCGTCCCTAACGGGACTTTGATTCATACCTTAAATCTTTTTCCTAAAAATATTTTATCCCTACGGGATTTTTGCTCCGTTAGGAGCAAAATATTTATAGAAAAACTCCGTCATGAGGTTGTCCCAAAAGTAATTAATCTTAGTGATTCTTCGTGTTTTAGTGCCTTAGTGGCAAAGAAAAATTTCGATTAAGAGACAAATTCAACACAAGAGCCACAAAGACACCAAGACACAAAGCTGTTCAAAGAACTTTTTGGTCACCCTCATGACGGAGGGACGGAATATTATTTTCCACACAATTGGTGAAAAATGTTTTTTGATTAACAGATAATCCTTCCCCGCCACAACAACTATATCTCGTGGCAGGTCGGATTTGAGGTATCTTCCAATCCTTTTGATCCTAAGTTAAAACCACATAAATTAAAAGGAATTTTGGAAGGTTCATGGGCTTGTTCTGTTGATTATCATCTCAGAATAGTTTTTGAGCTTGTTAAAAATCAAGCGACAAATGAAGATGAAATTCTTTTAACCCAAATTTGTCATTAGGTAACAATTTCTAATGACCGCCATTAGAAAA
>CAZNDS010000083.1:0-8424 GCA_964571865.1 uncultured Ignavibacteriaceae bacterium
TTAGGGGTAGGGTTTGGATCATCAGTAAAAATTCGTTTTGTCCAAAATCAATTATGACTTATATTTGTAGCACTTTGATATCCAGAATTAATAAATAAAAGGTGTATTACATGAAAAAATCGTTTCTTTTTTTATTGTTAACGTTCATTTCGATATCTGCGATGGCACAAGTTGAATATTCCTCTCGTCTGGCTGATAAGTTAGAGCAAATGTCTAATATCGAATATGTTCGAGTACTTTGTTTGCTTCGAGATCGTGTTGATATTGAAGCACTTGATAAACAGCTCTATGCAGAAAATGCATCACTTGAAAGAAGAGCTTTTGAAGTTATTACCCGTCTTCAGGAAAAAGCAAATTCAACTCAAACAAATTTGAAAAACTATCTTGCTTCAAAGGTATTAACGGATGATGTTAAGACATTTGAATCACTATGGGTAACAAATTTGATTGTTGTTGAAGCTACAAAATCGATCATTCTTGAATTGCTGAGAAATTCGGAGATCGAATCGATGGATATTGATGCAAGACTTCAGCTTGATCCTTATGTGAATGAAGGCGATTCACCTCCAAAAGCAGCCGGTACTGAAACTGGATTAAAAGTTGTTGGTGCAGATAAAGTATGGAAACTTGGAATTACAGGTTTAGGCAGTATTGTTATGGGGATTGACACCGGTGTAGAAGGAAGTCATCCTTCTTTTGCATCCCGTTGGCGTGGAAATTTCGTTCCAGCAAGTCAAGCTTGGTTCGATCCAGAAACAAGTACTACAACACCGAACGATTGTGACAGTCATGGTACTCATACAATGGGAACAATGTGCGGGCGTGCCGGCTCCGATACAATCGGAATGGCTTTCGATGCACAATGGATTGCAGCAAAAACAATTTGTTCATCCCCCGCAACAAGTAAGAACTTGGCAGCTTTTCAATGGGCTATGAATCCGGACGGCAATCCTTCAACAATCAATGATATGCCGACGGTAATTAATAACTCATGGCACGATCCGAATACTACAAATCAATGTTCTGGAACATATAAAACTACTTTTGATGCAGTGGAAGCGGCTGGAATTGCAATCGTTTTCTCTGCCGGCAATGGCGGTCCGAATGCATCAACTATAACCATGCCAAAAAACATTAATACAGATGATGTGAATGTATTTTGTGTTGCAAACGTAAATGGTAATACGATTGGATATCCAATTGCAAGTTCTTCGAGCCGTGGACCATCAACTTGCGGAGGAACAGGTTCATTGTTAATTAAACCCGAAGTTTCTGCACCGGGAACTTCAGTTCGTTCCGCAACGCTTAACGGCTCCTATGGTACTAAATCCGGAACTTCTATGGCTTCACCACACGTTGCCGGTGCTATTGCTCTCCTTAAACAAGCAGCGCCATTTTTAACTGGAAGGGAGTTAAAGTTAGCTTTATACAACACTGCTGTTGATCTCGGAGTATCTGGGGAAGATAATACTTACGGCAAAGGAATTATTGATGTTCATGCAGCACTTCTTTATTTAGTCAGCCGTGATTCAACACCGCCATCAACAATTTCGAATTTAGCTGTTAGTCAACCGGGTTCAAATAGTCTAAATTTGACTTGGACAGCTCCTAATGATACCTCTCCAGGCGGAGTTGCTCAATATGATATTCGCTACACAACTAGCGGAGTGATCACAGATACGAATTCATTTAATGCTGCTGTAAAAGTACTCAATCCGCCAGTACCCGATAGTTCAGGAAGACCACAGTCAATAAAGATTTCAGGTTTGTTACAAAGCACAACATATAACTTTGCTATCAGATCACGCGATGTGTGGGGAAATTGGTCTGCAGTTTCCAACAGCCCAAGCGGAGTTACCCTTGCAAATCCAACACTTTCTTTGAACCGTGATTCTCTTTCATTTATCAAACCAAAAGATATTACGTTCAGAGATTCAGTTATTATTAGCAATACTAGCGCTTCTGCATCTACACTCGATTTTGAAATCGTACTTCAGAATCATACGTTCCCTACGAAAAGTTTTTCGATAAAAGCTCAACCAGTTTGGAATGAGTATATGAGAGCATCGGATGATAAAGCACATAATCCCAGCGGTAATGGGATCTCGATTGAAGGCAGCGGCGGGCCTGATCTTTATGGCTACAGATGGAAAGACAGTGACGAAGCAAATGGGCCTAGATTCACATGGTCATCAATAGCCACTATCGGTACCGCTATAACATTAGGTGATGATGCATTCTCACTACGGACGTTGCCATTTACATTCAACTTTTATGGGAATAACTATAATTCTGTTGAAGTTGTGAGTAATGGGTATTTAAGATTTACGAATTATACCACAACCTACCCGACAAATGGAGCAATTCCAGCAACAGCACTTCCAAACAATGGCATCTATGGATTCTGGGATGATCTTGCACCAAATTTGGGTGGAAATGTTTACGTTTATTCTGATGCTGTGAGCGGAAAATTTATTGTAGAATACAATAATGTTCCAAGATATAACAACACAACAAGCCGTGTGACTTTTCAAATTGAGCTTCAGCGAAGTGGATCGATTACATATCGATATTTGAGAATGGTGGGAACAATGAATAGTGCAACAATTGGAATTGAAAACAGCACTGGTACCGATGGGCTTCAAGTTGTATTCAACGCAAATTATGTGAAGGATAGTCTTGCGGTAAAATTCCAGAAAGAGCCAGAGTGGCTGAATGTAAATCGACTTTCCGGTACCATTGCACATGGCAACTCGCTTTCTTTGATATTACAATTTAACACAGCAGAGCTATTGGCCGGCAATTACAGAATGGAAATGAAAATTTCAAGTAATGACCTCTCAAATCCAAATGTGTTTGTTCCAATTCGGCTTTTTGTTGTTGACGCTTCAGGTTCCACAGCCGCAAACTTCTCAACAGCAACTGGATGGAATTTGATTTCAGTACCATTACAAACTGTATTGAAAACTACGAATGAATTATTCCCTTCATCAAATTCAAATGCTTATGGCTATTCGAATGTGTACATGATTCAAGATACACTGAACCTTGGTTATGGATATTGGTTGAAGTTCCCCTCAAACCAAAATCACTCATTGATTGGGAATCCGGTAAGTTCGGCTAATATTCCACTGAATAATGGATGGAATATGATCGGTTCATTAAATGATAGCATCTTAGTCTCTTCAATAACCACTACACCTACAGGAATTTTAGCTTCAGTATTTTATGGATACAATACCGGCTATTATACCGCTTCAGTTATTGAAAGAGGGAAAGGATATTGGATCAAGTCGAGTAACTCAGGTACATTAAATTTATCAACAACCTTTGCTAAAGCCAGTGGGGAAGTGCCGAGTTCATTTATCGATCCCAATTGGTCTATTGTCAGAATTACCGACGCTTCAGGAAACGGTGCAGATTTATTCTTGACAAGTAAGGATGAATTTGGACTTTTCGAATTGCCTCCGGTTCCGCCATCTGGTATGTTCGATGCAAGGTTCTCAAATAATAAATTTGTTTCAAGCTTCAATGAATCGAGTGCCATTCAAATATCGTCGATGAATTATCCAATCGATGTTCAATTACTAAATTCGAAACATTCATTCATACTTGAAGACGCAATAAATGGCAGCTTGGTTAGACAAAAACTGGCTGGAGATCACAAAGTCGTAATCACAAATCCGGCTGTAAATTCGCTAAGATTATTAAGCTCAACTATTCCGACGGAATACTCATTAGAACAAAATTATCCGAATCCATTTAATCCAAGTACGAATATCAAATACCAGATTCCATTTTCACAAATGGTCACTTTAAAAGTATTTGACGTTCTTGGAAGGGAAGTTGCATCACTCGTAAACGAAGTGAAAGAAGCTGGAATCCATTCTGCACTGTTTAATACAGAAGAATATGGAATAACCAGCGGCATTTATTTCTATAGATTAGATGCCGGTGAGTTTACTTCGATCAAGAAACTAATTCTGATGAAATAATTTCTTTCTTTGTAAAGAAACACTTGACTTCTTCTGAGGATAAAGAAACCCAACTTTTGAAATGCAAATGATTTCAAAAAGTTGGGTTTCTTCAACAGAACCATTCGATAAAGAAAAACCCGACTTCTTTGGTAAAAGAAAAAGCAAGAGAAGTCGGGTTTTTTCTAGAATTAAATACGAATCGAGCTTTCCTGTCTAAAGTAATTAATGAATCACTTGGCATTCACTTCAATACTTATGTGAATAATTTAAGAATAAAGAAAGCCAAACAAATTATTTCAAAAGATAAAGAGATGAAGACATATTCGCTCGAAGGGATAGCGAAAAAGTGTTGGATTCCAAAATAGAACTACATTCATTTCTGCATTTAAAAATTATACGGGTGTCACCCCCTCTATCTTCGTTAAGCACCTTCCGAACCATTGATTTAAAGATTCCATATCTCCCTTCCTTAATTTAACCCAGAATTGTCATTAGAAAATGAGTGAGTTTTAGCAGTTTATTACTATGCAATCTGTTACAGAGAAATATCTTAATCAAAATGTGTAAGTTTTTTGTGTGAAAAATTTTTAAATAATTCCAATTTTTTATAAGAATAACTTATTGTATTCAAATAAGTTAACTAATGTTTTTTCTAATGGCGGTCATTAGAAATTGTTACCTAATGACAAATTTGGGTTAATCACTTTTTTAATATACGATACCATCTTTCTCAAATTTTTATCTTTTTCAACTCTATAGAGAGCGAAGTCGGGTTTTTCTAACTTATGGATGTATTAAAAGAATTACACACGAATTTTAAAGAATCACAACAAGTCATCTATTTGTGGGCTTCTCTCTACTTCCAATTTTCATCTTTTAAAATTATCTTTGAAAAAAAATCAATCGAATAATAATTTGGATATGCAAATAAATAATAATCGCTACAAACACATCATCTGGGATTGGAACGGAACGCTGCTTGATGATTCTTGGCTATGTGTTGAAGTCATGAGCTGTGTGTTGGAGCGGAGAAATATGATGAAGTTTACACACGAGATATATCAGAATATATTCGATTTTCCCGTAGTGAATTACTATAAAACGCTTGGCTTCGATTTTAAAAAAGAATCATTCGAAATCGTCGGTACTGAATTTATAGTTGAATATGAAAAAAGAAAATTTGAATGTGGCTTGTATCCCTCTGCAATAAAAATTCTTAAGATAATTGACGAAGCTGGAATATCACAATCTCTTCTTTCGGCTTATAAACTGCAAACGTTAGATGAACTGGTTGATCATTTTGGTTTGAGGGGCTTCTTCTTGAAAATTGTCGGATTGAATGATCATTACGCGAAAAGCAAGCTCGATAATGGCAAGCTTCTTATTGAAGGATTGGGAATCGATCCAAAGCAAATCGTTTTAGTCGGAGACACAAAACACGATTACGAAGTCGCATCTTCGATTGGTACAGACTGTATTTTAATTTTTGGGGGGCATCAAAGCAAAGAACGACTCAAAACATGCGGTGTACCAGTTTTCGATAAGCTTGAAGATGTGCTTAGTTATATTTTAGAAAAAAGCCCTTAAAAAGTAAATCGACCCGCCGCGGCTGGTAGGGCTTCTTTAAACTAATAACTCATTTTTCTATATTAAACAAAAATTTTCTGTGTCTATGAAAAAACTTACATCAAATGAAATCGATTTGATAATGGCAAAGCTTCCTAAGTGGAAATTAGTCGAAAATAAAATTGAACGAGATTTTGTATTTGCTAATTTTATGGAAGGGATTGAATTTGTTAATAAAGTCGCAAAGCTCGCTGAGGAAAAAGATCATCATCCCGATATTCTGTTATTCAACTACCGGAATGTGCGTATCACCCTATCCACTCATAGTGTTGGAGGATTGACGGAAAACGATTTTAATTTCGCTGAGGAACTCGACAGGCGTTTTTAATGACAAATCATGAAAAGCTTCAGATATTCCGTGAAACTGGTGCACTTTTAGAAGGACATTTTCTCTTAAGTTCAGGTCTTCATAGTAATTTGTATTTTCAGTGTGCAAAAGTTCTGCAGTATCCAAATTATGCAACTCTTTTTTGTGAAGAAATTGCACAGCATTTCTCCAGTATTAAAATTGACACAGTTATTTCACCTGCATTAGGCGGAATTCTGGTTGGTCAAGAAGTTGCAAGATTAATGGGGAAAAAATCGATATTCACCGAGAGAGTTGAGAATGTGATGGCACTCAGGCGAGGATTTGAAATTAAACCTGAGGAGAGAGTTTTGATCTGTGAGGATGTTGTAACTACTGCTAAATCATCGAGAGAAGTTGCAAACATCGTCACTGAATTCGGTGGAAACATTGTGGGCCTTGCTTCAATTGTAGACCGAAGTAATGGCAAAATAAATTTTGATTACGATTTCTTCAGCACGATAATAATATCTGCAGAGAGTTTTACACCTGAAATTTGTCCGCTTTGCAAATCTCAAATTCCAATTGAAAAACTTGGGAGTAGAAAGATAGGTTAAATGATGGAAGGATTTTATGCTTGGTTAGAAAAATTAATTCCAAATGTTCTATTGATGCATTTTGTCGTATCTCTTGGAATAATAATGATTACAGTCCTGTTTGGAAGAATTTTAAATATCATCATTCGGATGGTAATTAAACCATTCGCTGGAAAGACAAAGACCACTCTTGATGATAAAATAATTCAGGTAGTTGAAAGATTTTCGAATAGGATTTTTATTGTACTGGCTCTCTACCTGGCAATTCGATATTTCGTAAATTCGTTATTCAAAGATGTCCGCATCAAAGAGTATGTCGGTCAGACGCTATATGACTTTATTGTAGGCACGGCTTCATTCATCAACGATGTACTTTTTATTGTCACCGTATTATTTGTGATTTACGCTCTGTATAATCTGTTCAGTGTAATATTAGATTTCTATCTCGAAAAACGAGACGTTCAAAGAGGTGAGAGATCGGCATACGATTTAATCCCATTCGTAAAAAAATTAATCTTAGTGGTTCTGTTCACAATTGGACTGTTGATAATTCTTTACAAATTCGAAGTTGATGTAAGTGGAATTGTCTTATCTCTTGGAATAGGTTCGCTTGCAGTGGCTCTTGCGGCGCAAGAAACTCTCTCGAATATGATTGCCGGCTTTGTCATTCTTGTCGATAGACCATTCAGAATTGGCGATCGTATTAGAATACCTTCAGGCGAAATTGGTGATGTTGTGGAAATCGGAATGAGAAGCACGAAGCTATTGGATTTTGATCACAATTTAATAATCCTGCCAAATGCGGAGTTAGTAAAAACAAGAATTCAAAATTTAACTTATCCCAATACCATTTCGAGGATAGTTGTCGATGTTGGTGTAGCGTACTCATCTGATATAGATAAAGCAAAAAGTATTTTACTCAGTGTTGCAGGTGAGCATAAATTAGTCTCAAAAGAATTCGAACCTCAAGTATTCGTAACAAATTTTTCAGCAAGCAGCATCGAAATGAGGCTCGTTGCTCGTACATCTGATTTTCGGGATGTTTATCAAATTCAGAGCGATCTGAGGCAGACAATAAATCGTGAGTTCAAGAAAAGCGGGATCGAGATTCCATTCCCGCAAATGGTGATTCACAAAAAGGAGAAATGATGGACTGGCTTATAATAATCGGATTGATAGTACTTGGTTACATTTTACTCTTACTTGAAGTTTTTCTGCTGCCAGGAATTGTAGTCGGAATATTCGGAGTAGGTTCAATTATTGCGGCAATTATTTATTCGTTTGTTCAATTTGATGCTGACACAGGATTGCTAATTTTAATTGGAACGATTGCATCCTCGGTGATATTCACATTCGTCTTATTTAAAATTGGTGCATGGAATAGATTCATCTTGAGTTCGCAACAAAAGAAAGAAGAAGGATTCACTTCATCAAAATCTGATCATTCACTTGTTGGAAAAATTGGTTCAGCTTATACAAATCTTAGACCGGCAGGTTCTGCAGTCGTCGAAGGTAAGAAATATGATGTTTTAGCCGAAGGTGAATTTCTTCAAAAAGGAGACTCGATCATTGTGACCGGAGTTGCAGGTTCGAAAATTATGGTAAAGAAAAATTAGGAATAAAAAATGAAAAAGCTCGGTTTAACAATTTTTCTATTCAGTTTCATTGTAAGCAATTTGATTGCACAAACTGCATTTGATAAATATTTCTTAGATAAATCTCTTCGTATAGATTATTTTAATGTTGGTGATGCAAAAGAACAGCTCATCGCATTAGATGAAATTCGGGAAGAACCATTTTGGGGCGGAACAAAGAAAAATCTAATCGATAAATTCTTTTACGGCAATTACAGATTCGAAGTTGTCGATGTTTCTTCAAACGAAGTGATATACTCAAAAGGATATTCAACCTTATTTGCTGAGTGGTTGACCACAGCCGA
>CAZNDS010000083.1:8434-10548 GCA_964571865.1 uncultured Ignavibacteriaceae bacterium
TTCGAAGGGCATTTTCGGAAACTATAACGTTCCCATTTCCAAAAAACAAAGTAAAAGTAAATCTTTATCGGCGAAATGATTTAAATACTTTCGATTTGAAATTTACATTCGATGTAGAACCAAGCTCGCCCTTCATTAAAAAAGATAGAAGAAATGTTTATAAATCCGTTAAGGTTCTTGATAGTGGTAATCCAAGCGAAAAAGTAGATATAGTAATAATTCCCGACGGTTATACAGAAAAAGAAATGTCTAAATTCAAAAAAGATGCTGAGAAATTTGGAACGTTGCTTTTCAATTCGAGTCCTTATAAAGAGAATAAAAGTAATTTTAACATTTGGTATGTCGAAGCCACTTCAGAACAAAGCGGTACCGATATCCCGCGCGACGGAATCTATCGAAGCACAATTGCAAATTCGAGCTTCTACACTTTTGATCTTGAACGTTATTTAATGACCGAAGATAATAAAACACTCCGCGATTTAGCTGCGAACGCTCCATACGATCTGATCTATCTGCTTGTCAACTCTGATAAATATGGAGGAGGTGCAATTTACAATCATTATTCTGTCGCTGTTAGTGATAATGAGTGGGAAGAATATTTAATCGTTCACGAATTCGGTCATGGTTTTGCTGGACTTGGCGATGAATATTTTACTTCTCAAGTTGCGTATGAAGAATTTTATAAGTCTGGTGTCGAACCATGGGAAAGAAATTTGACGACATTAACCGATTTCGATTCTAAATGGAAGTCTTTAATTGATGATTCAACTCCTGTTCCTACTCCTCCCGATAGTATTTATTTTAATAAAGTCGGAGTCTTCGAAGGGGGCGGATACGTTACTAAAGGTGTTTATCGGCCGATGTTCGATTGCACTATGAAATCAAAAACAGTTGATAACTTTTGCGTAGTTTGTAAAGATGCCATTCAAAAGATGATTGATTATTATAGTGACAGGTAGTTCATAAAATAGAAAGTCCGCAAAGTTCATAAAGTAGAAAGTTCTTAATCCGTCAGCTGACGGATCATAAAGTAGAAAGTTCTTAAAGTTCATAAAGTGTACAAAATACTTAATCGCAGAGAATCATATTTTCTTCCTCCGTTAACCATCCGTCAGCCGAAGGATCCATTCTCAATTATCAATTAACTCGACTATAACTTGGATCAGCGCAAATTATATAGAACAATAGAAAAAATTACAAGCCAGCCGTTTCAGACCGAAGAAGAGCTGCTTATAAATGTTTTGAAAGAAGTCGTAGCAAGTGAATCATTCAACGTTTCAGGAGGAAGGATTTGGAAACTTACACCATCCCGAATGAAATACAAATTGATTGCACAAGAAGGTGAAGTCGATAAAATAAAACCGAATTTTATTATAAACGTCTCAGATTATCCAATTTTTGAATTGATTGCGAAGGAAAGGACAATTCTTGCTACGGAGACTGATCTCTACCTCCGCAAGAAAGGTATTTTCAAATATTCTGCTACTGGAATCGGTGAAAAGTTTCGCGGGAAAGATTTTCCATTGTATCAATATTTGATGGCTTTCTCCTCTCCAGAAATAAATCAATCGCTATTTTATACACTTAATATAATTGGGACTGCACTCACCGCAACGCTCAAAAGTAAACGAATTGAAACTAAATCAAAAATTTTAACCGATGATATAGACCAAGCCCGAGAACTTCAGAAAAGAATTTTGCCAGAGCATGAATTAAAATTCGCCGGATATGAGATGTTTGGAATTTCCGTTCCGGATAGAATTGTTGGCGGTGATTTTTATGATTATCTCAATATAGGCGTAGACGAAGACAAGTTCGCTGTCGCAGTGGGCGATGTTGCAAGCAAAGGATTTGCAGCTGCTGCCGAAGCATTTTATGTCTCTGCCGCTTTAAGGATGGGAGTAAGTTATCTTACGAAAACTTCTCCTCTTATGAAAAAGATAAATAATCTTGTATACAAAATATTTCCTGACGATCGATTTGTTTCCTTGTTTTATATCGAACTTTCCGACGATAAAAGCGGTGCATGCCTTTACTGTAATGCTGGACATAACAGCCCAATATTCTTGAAGGCTAATTCAAAAAAAATCGTATCTCTTGACGCTACAGGCCCC
>CAZNDS010000083.1:10558-11318 GCA_964571865.1 uncultured Ignavibacteriaceae bacterium
TTGGTCCTGCATACAACTCGAAGTTTGGAACTTCAATGATAAATTTTGAAATTGGGGATGTGCTTGTAATTTATACAGATGGAATAACTGAAGCCATGAACGAAGCTGGAAATTTTTATGGCGAAGATAAATTCATCAAACAAGTGCTGAAGCATCGCGATAAGAGTGCGAAGGAAATTACTCAACTGTTGATTGAAGACGTTCAGAAGTTCAGTGCTCGAGGAAAGTTCTCAGATGATAAAACTATTGTGACTGTAAAACGAATGAGTTGATCATGTTATCAGAAAAATTAAAAAAATATGGTGTAGTCGGTGCAGGCGGTGCAGGATTTCCAACATATGTTAAGGCTGAGTCGAAAGTTGAATTTGTGATTGCAAACGGTGCTGAATGTGAACCGCTCATTCATAAGGACCTCGAATTGATGAAAGCATTTCCTTCTGAAATTGTCGATGGAATGAAATTGATGATGTCGTCAACCGGTGCGAAGAAGGGAAAGTTTGGGATCAAGCAAAAGCACGTTGAGGCAATCGAAAGACTCGAGCCGCTTATCAAAAAAAACAAAATTGAATTTTCATTCTTAGAAGATTTTTATCCTTCAGGAGATGAATATGAAGTTGTTTATGCTGCAACCGGCAGATTAATTCCACCGGCTGGAATTCCAATTCAAGTTGGTTGTGTTGTAAACAATGTTGAAACATTTTACAATGTTTATCAAGCAAATAACGATATTCCTGTTACTCAAAAAATTGTATCAGTTGCC
>CAZNDS010000084.1:0-9519 GCA_964571865.1 uncultured Ignavibacteriaceae bacterium
ATCCTTTAGCTTACTTCCGCTTTCATACATAAACAAAAGACGATGAGCAACCAAATCGGGATATCTCCTGATCGGAGAAGTGAAATGGGAATAATCTTTGAATGCCAATCCATAGTGTCCGATGTTTTGATCAGAATATTCTGCCTTTGCCATCGAGCGGATCATTACTTCATTAATAAGAGTTTCTTCAGGTTTGCCGCGTACTTGTTCAATCAATTTTTGCAATGACTTTGATTTAACACCACCAGTTATATTTAATTTATATCCAAGAGTTTTAACAAAATCTGTAAGTTCTTTGATTTTAACTTCATCTGGAACATCGTGAATTCGATAAACAAAAGGGAAAGATTTTTTATACAAATATTGTTTCCCCTTTTGTGCAACTAATTTATTTGCAAGCAGCATAAAGTCTTCCACAAGTCGGTGACTTTGAAGCCTTATTTTTTTAATAATTTCAAGCGGCTGACCATTCTCACTCATTTTGAATTTAATCTCATCGGTGATAAAATCTATTCCGCCGCCGCGTATTCTTTTCTTTAATAGTAATTTTGCAAGTTCATTCAGTTGGAGGATTTCTTTTACACAATCCCCTTTTTGCGTCTCGATAATTTCCTGCACTTCATCGTACGTGAATCTACGTTTATTATTAATTACTGTCTTTTTCAGTTCAAAACTTTTTACATCTGCTTTATCAGTCATTGTAATCAAGACAGAATAACAAAGCCGATCCTCTCCAGGCACTAAGCTGCACCAATTATTCGAAAGTTCTTCGGGAAGCATTGGAATAACCTGATTTACTAGATAGACGCTTGTTCCGCGAAGTAATGCTTCTTTATCCAATTCAGAATTTTCTTGTACAAAGAAGCTTACATCGGCAATATGGATTCCGACGAGAAAAGTTTTTTCATCAATCGACTCGATCGAGAGTGCATCATCAAAGTCTTTTGCATCTTCCGGATCGATGGTGATAATTGTTTTATCTCTCAAATCTAATCGGTTTTGTATTTCTTGTTCTATGTCTTTCTTCGAGAATGCTGATGCTTCGAGTTCGATGGCTTTCGAAAATTTTGTTCTCAGGTTGAATGACTTTGCGATTGCAAGCATTTCGGCTTTGTTATCACCAACAGCTCCAAGCACTTCAACTATTTCCCCGATCGGATTTGATGCTGGCGACGTCCACTCGATTAGTTTAACAACTACTTTATTCCCAGACTCAGCTTCATTTAATTTATCCGCGGAGATAAAAACATCACGGTGAATATATTTATCATCAACCACAACAAAATTGAATCTCTTAGATTTATGAAGCGTTCCGACGAATTCATCTTTTTTTCTTTGAGTTACTTCAACGATTGCACCTTCAGGTCTGCGTTTTTTATTTCTTGCAAATAATTCGACCATAACTTCATCGCCATGAACTGCTGTGCCAAGATTTCGCTCAGAAATATAAATATCTTCCATTCCTTCTAACTTGGGAATGACAAAACCGTATCCGTAACGGGTTACCTCAAGTCTGCCAGCAATTTGATTTTTATCATGAAGAAGTGTGTACCTTTTTCCTTTTCGATTCAATTTACCGGATGAGAAAAGTGTGTGAAGAATTTCTTTCAGCAGAGAATAATCTTTGTCTGAACTTATTTGCAGCCGTTTTGCAATGTCTTTTGTTTTCACTCCTTGTATAGGACTTGATTTTACCAGCTCAATTATTTGTTTTTCTATTTTGCCTTTTTTCATAAATCAAAACTCAAATTTGTATTTTAATCCCACTTCATTTATCATTTCTTCCTGCCTTGCAGACTGGATTGAAGCATGCTTCCGCTCAAGCCGAATATAAAATTTTTCAGTTACCGGATATTCTAATTGGATATTCGCCAATCCGATATTTTGGAACGCTGCCGCATCGCCGCCGACTTTGAACCTAATATTTTCAACTTTTCCTTCGACATTAAATTTTGTAGTTTCGCCGACTTTTTTAATTTCGACAGTTCTTAAAACGTCACCAAGAATTCGATTCGCGAAGTTCGCCACGACTGATCCGAGTAATGAAGTTGCTGCATTTCCAAAAACTCCACCCATTAAACCGGCAGCATTGTTTTTATCTTGAGCGGTTAAATCCTCTTTAAATTTTCCAAGAAGAACAAATGCGACCACATCGGAAGCATCTTTATTATTATCCACAACTCCATTGATTGAGACTTCAATATTATCTGGATTATTTACCAAATTTTTTGCCAACTCTCGTACTGTGCCTTCGAGTTTCAGTTTTATAGTAACCAAACTATAATCAGTTGAAAGTGTATCACCGCTGATATAGTAGTCTTCGTAAGTTGCCGTAACATTTAAGAATGGATTTGACAGTTCTCTCTCAAATCGCAGTCTCCCTTCGGCTTTGAACTTCTGATAAAAACTCAAATAGCTTTCATCGGTTAATTCAATTTCACCTTGTGTGAAAGTTTGATTATTGATTACGTCAAAGATGATTCCGCCTTTGAGATCGGCGAACAACTTTTGGTTCAATTCTCGGCTGAAAATAAATTGTACATTAACATTGTTCTTCAAAATTATTTTCATGCGGACGGAAATATTCGCAAAAAGTCCCTTCTCTGGAGAAGTTTTGTTTCTTTCATTTTTGCGTATGGTCTTCTCAGCTTCCTTGAATGCCAGATCGATCGAATCTATCTGCTCACCATAATTTATATAACGATATGTAAATCCATCCTGCTCGATTTGATACTGAGTTTCGAATTGCGGGATTGTAAGTGATGTTTCTTTTATATAAACATCACCTGTCAAAGATGCTGAGTGCTTATCTCCTATGAGCCGTACAGGAGTACTTGTTTCAAGTACTAAATCCCCATAAACAACAGGGCTTACGGATTTAGATTCATTAGATAAAACCATCAACGAACCGCTCGAAGTGAAATCAAATTTTTGTAATTCAAATTTCTCTAAATCAATAAAGCCTGTGGCAGTGAATGTTCCACCTTTGTTCCCGACATTTTGATTTGACTTTTAATTCTGTCAGTTCAATTTTATTTCCTGCAAATTGGATTTCTGCCGAACCAAGATATTTTAAATTATTCTGAGCAAGATGAAGGATAGTATTATCTACTTTCAGAAGCCCATTCATTATCGGTTCGTCAAATGTTCCTACCAAGCTTAAGTCTCCATGTGCAAAACCTGAAAGACTTTTTAACTGAGGAATGAAAGCTTGGAGCGGTGTAAGATTGAATTTATCCAAACTTAAGATTACTAAAATGTCCCGATCTTTAATCATCCTGTCATCCACTGAAGCAAAAGTCAGATCGATTGGCAGCTTCCCGATAAGTGATAGGCCCTTCCCCTCATAAATTGTGTCGGCATATTGAACACTTACATCGAGAAGTTTGTTCTGATAATTAATTTTTCCTTCAAGCTCTCCTAATTTATTTGAGTTAACTGATAAAGATTTCAAGGAGATATTTGAATTGAGAATCGGATTATCGGAGTTACCAAGAAGGTCTGCTGACAATGAAATAGATCCGGAAATTAAATTTTGGTTTTCAGGAGTGAAATTTCTGACAATGTCTTCCAAATCAATTCCGTTTGCAGTCAGATGTAGTTTTTGTTCTCCCTCAATTCCGATTTCACCGCTTAACTTAATTCTTTCCGATTTTCTTCTAAGAACAAATTGTTCGAATTCGATTTTATCTTTATTGAATGAGAATTGGAGCGGTCCTTCATTTGTAATTTTATACTTTTTGTATTCAACGGTTGCGCTTTTAATGTTCGCCTGATATGTTGGCTTTGAAAGATCAATTTCCCCTTCTGACCGAAGATTAATTATTGTATCTACGTCCGTTTTCAGGCGATAGTAAAAATTATTAGGATCGATCTCTGCATCAAGCTTAAAATTATCAATTTGATTGTTGTAGATTATCTGATTCGCCGATGCATTTACCTTAGCAAACATTTTTCTGTCACTTGTAAGTCTGTTTGACTTACTAAATACAAATGAAAAATCTCCTCCCTTTATTCTGCGAGACATCTCTGCATCAATCAGCCAAAAATTATCTAGTTCGTTGACGGCGCTAAGGGTGAATTCATCATCATTATTTTTTATTACACCCTTAACATTTCCATCCACTTTTAAGCTTAATCCTTTTGAAAAAATGCTGATGAGATCAAAATCACGGAAATTCAAATTGTAGGATATATCAATGTTCTTTTCTGGAGGTGAAATGAATTTGCCTTTTTGAACTCTGCCAGAAGATTTTTTCGAGCTGATATTTTCTTCGGGAATCGTATCTGTGATAAAAGCGACAGGATTAAATGATTTTAATTTAGAACGGACTTCCTTTTCGATTTCCTGAAGATTTTTTGGAATTGTTTCCGCAAGATCGTTTATCAAGAAATTCCCACTGATATCAATGTCAGTAAAATCTGATCTAAGTTTTATTGAACGATAGTTTTCTTTTAGGCCTGCTAATGAGAGTTCAATCTTCGATTCAGGGATTTTGACATCATTCACTACTGAATTCAAGAAATCAACATTAAAGTATGAATCCATTTTATCGATATCGAACGATTCGCCACGAATCTTCGCAACGAAATTCAGATTGCTTCTATAATCCCTTAGACCAATATTCTCTGCAAGATCAAGATTCGAGGAGGCAAGGGTAAAATTATACTTCGGCAGATCTTTTTCACGGAAGTCAAAATTGCCCTCAAGTGCAATATCTGTTTTTTCATTTTTAGCGATAAGAGAAATATCAAAAATTTTATTCTTCGCATCTATCCATACAGAAGATGTATCAATTTTATTTCCTGCGAATGTCGAGTTATGTAATTTTGCTCTGATCTCCGAGTGGATCTCTTCGGGCGAAAATCCTTTTCCCTCAACTGAAACATAGCCGTTCAGACGTGAATCAATTCCGGCAAATGTTTTTAAGTTAAAATTGTGCAAGTTCAATTTCGCCTGATACTCCGCAATTGACTTATTGAAGTTAAATTTCGCATAACCTTCAATATCTCCCTGATGAGATTTTATCTTCATGGCGGTTCCAAAGTTTGTTGGTTCCCCAGAGTATTGGGCAGATAACTCCACTGTCCCCAAGTCCTCAAATTTTGGTATGCCGTATAATGGGAGAAGACCATTTACATCATCCATTAAGAAAGTACTTTTTTCGATGCTTGCAGTAATGTAAAGTTTTTCTGGTGTGTTTAAATTTAAAATTTTTGCAGTCGCATTAAGTGTAGTCCCGCCGAGATTAATTCGAAGTTTATCAACGTTTAAATTTCCAAATTCTCCGCTTGCTGTCATGTTTAAACTAGCGTTTCCTTTGAGCATATCAACCTGCGGGATCCAAGTTTTCAAATCATTGAACTCGAAAGTATTAGCTTCGAGACTTGCTTCGACATATTTATCCTTCAATCCTTCAAAATTAAAATCGCTGAAAAGATTCAAATCTTTAATTCTCGCAATAAGATTCAAATTCGTTTGATCGGTAACCATGAAAAAATTTTTAATGCGGGCTTCTTTTTCGGTAACGGCAGCTTGCAATTCAAAATCACGCAGAGTAAAATTCTGTGCATTAGTCTTGAATCGAAAATTACTGACTTCAAGTTTTGCGGTATTCTTTCTTAAAGAGACTTCAGTAGAAAGCTGTAAATTCAGATCGGATATTTTTAAATCAGAAAAATTAAGTGTCTCATATATCTTGGATTTGAGATAACTTTCAGAAGAAATATTCTCTTTAATTCTGAGTGTGCATCGCTGAATCTCGAAATTACCAAGTTTGATATCATACTCAAATTTTGCAGCTTCAGTCGTATCGGGCAGAGAAGGATGCTTCACAATATTTTCGAAAATCCATTTATCATCCTCCAGCTTTACTATGTTTATCTCAGCTTCTTCAAGAATAAGATTTCTAATGGAGATAGTCTTTGTGAGAAGAGCAATTGGATTAATTGAAAGATAGATCCCCTCTGCTTTAATTAAATCCACACCGGCAACATTATATCGTACACCTCTCAGTGAAATATTTGAAACGAGTGTGCCATAAATGTTTTCAATTTCAAGCTTGCCATTCAGTTCATTTTCGGCTAGAGAGATAATTTCATCCCGCAAAAAATTTCTGAACGTAGCTGTTTGAGAAAATCCCAGCAAAACGAGAAGCAATACGAGAAAAGTGATTATAAACTTTCCAAGAGCATGAAAAATTTTATAAGTCAACGATCTGTGTCTGAGCCGGTGCTTGCTCTCTTTCCTGAAGAACTTCATCGTGTTAGAGTTTCTTTATCCTTTCTAAAATCGATGAGGTGGAATAATTATCAACGTACTTCAGAGAATAAACTTTTCCGCCATTTTTTTCTACAACATCTCTTCCGACAATTTGGTCGATCTTCCAATCGCCCCCTTTTACTAAAACATCGGGAATGACTTTGGAGATGATCTCGAACGGAGTTTCTTCATCAAAACTGATCACAAAATCGACACACTTTAAATTCGATAGGACATATGCACGGTCGATTAGACTTACAACGGGTCTTCCTTCCCCTTTTAGTTTTCTTACCGAGCTGTCAGAATTCAATGCGACAACGAGTCCATCGCCAAGCTCTCTTGCTTTAGTTAAATAATCCACATGACCGCGATGAATTAAATCAAAGCATCCGTTCGTGAAAACAAGTTTTTTCTCTTCGTTTCGAAGTGATTCTCTGATCTTCAAAAATTCATCGATGTTTAATAAACCGATTCTTGATTCCATATTACATTGCCATCAGATTTTTGAATAAGTGATCTTTATCAATTGGTACGATTCCGACTTCTTCGCACACCAGCCCGGCAGCAAGATTTGCAATTGTTGCAGCTTCTTTGATATCAACTCCTGCAGCCAATGCCATTGAGAGTGTCGCAATTACCGTATCCCCTGCACCGGAAACGTCTGCAACCTTTCTTGCTTTTGTGGGAATGGAATCGAATTTACTATCGGCAGTTAATATTGACATTCCTTTTTCTCCGCGGGTCAGAAGTACGCAGCCAGGATTGAGCTTCTCTTTCAGTGCTTTGCACGCTTGAAATACCGATTCATCTGAAATCAATTTTGTTGCGAGAATATCTTCAGTCTCTTTTTTGTTTGGTTTAAATACTGTAACGTTTTTGTACTCAAAGAAATTATCGAACTTAGGATCGACAGTCACAAAAATTTTATTTTCATTTGCGAGCTTTATCACTTTCTTTATCAAATTTTTTGTAAGGACACCTTTATTATAATCTTCGAGGATAATTCCTTTTAAGCCGCTGAGATGAGACTTCAAATAATCCAAAATTTTATTTTCAAATTCTTCCGTGATATCTTTTCGATCTTCTTTATCAATTCTTACAACGTGCTGGCTGTGAGCAATGATTCTTGTCTTAACAGTTGTCGGTCTATCTTCGTCTACAAAGATCCCATCTTTAATAAAATGATTTTCTTCAAGCAGAGAATCGAAAATCGAAGCTTCTCTGTCGTACCCGATCACTCCTAATAGAAGCGGAATCCCGCCAAGCGATTTGATGTTCAATCCAACGTTCGCTGCTCCGCCGAAACGATACGATTCCTCTTCAACGTCGACCACCGGCACCGGAGCTTCGGGAGAAATCCTTCCGACTTTTCCCCAGATGTAAACATCGAGCATCAAGTCGCCGATCACAGCAACTTTCTTATCATTCAAGCCATCGAAAATTTGCTTTATCCGTTCATCCGAAAACTGTACCAAAATCGTTCTCCTTTATCTGCTTTTATTTTTTGAAGCTGTAAACAAAATCGTTCGTGAACTTTAATCTGCTTATTCCTGAATATGTTCCAAACCAAATACTTTCGCCGTCGAAATACATCGATAAAATTTTTTCGTTTGTCAATCCAAGCTGCTTTGCAGTTAATCGAATCATCTCGCCTGTACCTTTATGAATTAAGACGAGTCCTTTCCCCTCCTGTTCTTTGTTATGCGGAATAAAATCGTAAGTCCCGATTAGGAGATAACTTCCATAAGATGCTATTGAATAAATTCCGTTTGCAGGCAAGCCGCTAAGATTATCGATCCTTCTCCAATTTTTTTTCAAATCGAATTGATAAAGTCCGCCGGTGATGAAGCGAGGACGCTCGGGAGTAACGAATTCCGAAATTCCAACCCAGAGATTTTTCGAATCGTTCTTGATAACTGAAATCGAGAACTGGTCCCCGTCATATCTCATGTCTGAATTTGACGGCGAATAGAATTCGAATCTTGACTGGCTGATCTGCTGAGTATTTATCCTATGTAATCCCGATTCGCTTCCAACCCAAAGGTTCGATTTCGAATCGAGCCAAAGCGTCGTAACACTGTTCGTTTGCTCATCCTTTCCGACTGTCAAATCGTAATCGCTCCAAGAGTTTGAACGCTTTTCAAATCGAGAAAGAAACTTGAATCTTCCGATCCACAGCACCTGCGAATTTTTATCGTATAGAAGCGTTCGTACCCATTGTCCGAATTGTCCTCCTTTAGAAAATTTTTTGAGCGACCAATGATTGGTCGAGCGGTTCTGAATCCAAAGTCCTTCTGAAGTTCCTGCCCAAACGTAATCGTCATCCACAGCAAGACAGTAGAGACGATCATCCTTCATTCCGGAGTTTGTCGAATTGATCTGCGACCAGCTTTCAGTAGTTTTATTGAACCTGAGTATTCCGCGTCCGTAAGTGCAAAACCAAATCTCATCGTTATGAGGCACGATTTGCACAACCTGCGCCCCGTGAAAATAATTATTGGGACGCTGGGCAAACGTCAATCCGCAAACAAGTATGATTAATGTAAAAAATCGAATCATCAAAAATTTAACTTCTAACAAAGCAAGATACTAAAATATGAAAGAATTATGAAGATTAGCGGAGGGATGGCTGGTGTTAATCTCCGGGCTGCTGTGAATTGTTAATGGTTATCCGTCTGAAGCTGACTAAAAAGTTCTTAGAGCAGCTTTGTGGCTTAGTGTCTTTGTGGCTCTTGTATCGAATTTGACACTTAATCGAAATTTTTCTTTGCCACAAAGTCACGGAGACTCAAAGAATCACTAAGATTAATTACTATTCGACAACTTCATGACGGAGTTAATGGTTCATTATCAATCCCAACATCGATTGCTTGATGCAAGCAGGGTGGACAAGTATCAGTTCCCTCAAATGATGATAATCTTTGGAAAGGGATTGCAGCCAACTAGCGTCAGAATTTATGTTTGAAATTAAATTAATTGGTACGTATTTTAATACCAGATAGTATACGTAACTAATAAATGAAGAAATGAATACAAAACTAACGCTTAAATTAAATAAACGGGCAATTGAACGTGCAAAAAAGTATGCTCAAAAAAACAAACAAAGTCTTTCATTGTTGGTAGAGAATTATTTTAATCTGATAGCTGAAAAAGAGAACAGCGATAAAATAGAAATATCACCTAATGTACTCGAATTATCCGGAGTTATAATACTTCCCGATGATGTAAAACTCAAAAAAGAATACGGAAAGCATCTC
>CAZNDS010000084.1:9529-11111 GCA_964571865.1 uncultured Ignavibacteriaceae bacterium
GATGAAAATATTTGTTGACTCCGACATCATCTTGGATCTACTAGCAAAAAGAGAACCGCATTACATTCATTCAGCGAAATTATTTACACTGATTGACCGGCAGGAGATTGCGGCTTACGCTTCGCCCTTGATATTCGTAAACCTCCATTACCTTCTAAAAAAATTAACCTCAAACGCAGCAGCACTTAAAAGTTTAAGAAAATTAAAGACGTTGATAAATATTCTTCCGATTGATGAAAGAGTGATTGAACAATCCTTAAACTCGGATTTCAATGATTTTGAGGATGCTGTTCAATATTTCACGGCGGTCAATAATGGGATCGATTTAATATTAACAAGAAATAAAATTGATTATAAGAAAAGTAAAATTACAGTCGCAACTGCGGAAGAATTTTTAAAAACCTGGCAGAGTAAACTGACTATTGACAAAAGAAAGTCCATTTGGTAAAATGCGTTAGGGAAAAAATAATATGAAATGCAATTGATATATTGTAAACAAGGTGAAGATTTCGAAAGATCATGAGCGACTTATTGATTTTATCAAATCAGTGCTCGGAGTTAAAAGACATTTATGTTGCCAAAAAATAAGCTTTAAAAATATAAATTTGACAACAGTAATCCAATGGATTATATTTGCGTGTGCTAATTACAATAGTTGAATTGCCCGAATTTCGTAAACGTTCAGAAACTATTTTAACAAATGATGAACGTGATGAATTGTTGTATTATTTATCAGCTAATCCAAAGTCCGGAGATTTAATTCAAGGTAGCGGAGGTATAAGAAAATTACGTTGGCGTTCAAAAGAAAAAGGTAAGAGTGGTGGTTCAAGAATTATTTATTTTTTCCATAATGAAGAAATACCTCTTTTCTTACTTACAATATTTTCAAAAAATGAAAAAGTAAATTTGAGTAATTCTGAAAAAAATGAATTAGCAAAAATGACAAAAATATTGGTAGAAAATTACAAGAGGTGAAATTATGAAAGAAGCATATAAAAGTATTAGGAAAGGATTACAAGAGGCAATTGATTACTCTAGTGGTAAGAAGATTTCAGTTAAAGAATTTCGACCAATTCATGTTGATGTAAAAGAATTAAGAAATAGAATTGGGATGAGCCAGACTAAATTTGCTGCTTCATTCGGAATAAGTCTTGGTACGTTAAGACATTGGGAACGAGGGGACAGATATCCTCATGGACCTGCATTAATATTACTTAATTTGTTATCGAAAGAACCAAAAACAATATTGAATGTACTTCAGAAATAATAAATTTTGAGAACGGTAACATAACCAGCAAATGCTAATGAACTCATTCAATTAGTGGAGATAAAACAAAGCCCTGCCTATTGGAATGCGAGCATGCTCCATTTTTGACTTTTCATTGTGAAGATTTGACTCTTTGAAGTAGGTTGAAAAAGAAAAGTTAATTAAAAATTATCCCGTAAAGAGCGCGTGACAGGTTGACATTCGTTTCCCTCCGAAGAAGACCATTCGGGGAAAGCTGAATTGCTATCCGTCAGAGTCTATTGCACAACTCGAGCTTTTACTATCCTACCGCGACCCGCCGAGGCGGTAGATGAC
>CAZNDS010000085.1:0-11021 GCA_964571865.1 uncultured Ignavibacteriaceae bacterium
CATAGTAATAAACTGCTAAAACTCACTCATTTTCTAATGACAAATCTGGGTTAAAGGAATTTATCCGTTAACTGAAAAATTTCATCTTTTCAAATTTCGATAGCAACGTGAAAAGATGAAATCTTTGATTTTTCATGTTTATTAACAATTAGGAAAATCATCTGTTTTTGGGCGATTTTATTATTAAATTCTAACCGAAAATGGATCGACCGACTGATAAAATTTTAATTCTCGATTTTGGTTCTCAGTACTCACAGCTTATCGTCAGAAAAATTCGTGAGATAGGTGTATTCGCTTTTATAAAACCATTTGATACTCCGATCGAAGAAATTATTTCAGAGAATCCAAATGGAATAATTTTTTCAGGTGGTCCTGCAAGTGTTTATTCCCCAAACTCACCAAAAGTTGACAAAAAAATTTTTGATATCAATCTTCCAATCCTTGGGATATGTTATGGTCTACAGATGATCGTACAACACTTTGGTGGGGTGATAGATAGATCCGCACAGCGTGAGTTTGGAAGAGTTGAATTACAAATCACAGAAAAGGATCAAATCTTTAAAAACATTTCAGACAATTCGATTGTCTGGATGAGCCATTCTGACAAAGTAATTTCTCTTCCTAAAAATTTTTCCGTTTTATCATCGACTTCCAATTCAAAATACGCCGCTGTCAGCAACACAGATGAAAAAATCTATGGACTCCAGTTTCATCCCGAAGTGAAACATACAGAAGAAGGGGAAAAAATTCTTGAAAATTTTGCAATTGATATTTGCGGCTGTAAAAAAACCTGGCAGCCGAAGAATTTTATAGAATCGAGTGTTGAAGAAATAAAAGAAAAAATTGGGGATGCAAAAGTCGTGTGTGCACTTAGCGGAGGAGTGGACTCCACTGTTGCAGCAGTGCTTGTTCATGAAGCAATTGGGGATAATCTGACTTGTATTCACATTGATAATGGACTGATGCGAAAAAATGAGAGCCATGAAGTTGTGAAATATTTTCAGGAGAATTTACACTTTAAATTACGTTTCATTGATGCTGGGAAAACATTTTTGGCAAGGTTAAAAGGGATTTATGACCCGGAATTGAAACGAAAGATCATTGGGAATACATTCATTGATGTTATAGAAGAAGAAATAAATCATTTAGGAGACATTAAGTATTTAGTGCAGGGGACACTTTATCCGGATGTTATAGAATCAATTTCTGTAAAGGGACCATCAAGTGTGATTAAAACGCACCACAATGTCGGCGGCTTACCCGAAAGAATGAAGCTAGAACTCATTGAACCATTGCGTGAATTATTCAAAGACGAGGTTAGAGTAATTGGTAAAGAGCTTGGGATTTCAGAGGAGTTTCTAATGAGACATCCATTCCCGGGTCCAGGATTGGGCGTAAGAATTTTGGGCGAGATCGATGAGATTAAACTTGATACTTTACGTGAGGCGGATTATACTTTTATAAGCGAACTGAAAAATTTTGGATATTATAATGAAGTATGGCAGGCATTCGCTGTACTTCTTCCTGTACAAAGCGTTGGTGTAATGGGAGATGAACGAACTTATGAAAATACAATTGTTCTGCGTGCTGTTACAAGTACCGATGGAATGACCGCCGATTGGGCTAAGCTCGATCAGAATTTTCTTCAGCATCTATCAAACCGAATTGTGAATGAAGTCAAAGGAGTCAATCGAGTTGTGTATGATATCACGTCTAAACCTCCGGCAACAATAGAGTGGGAGTAAAATTGAACAGATTATTTTCATTAGTATTTATTCAGTTATTATTATTCCAACTGAATGCAATTTCTCAAACACAAAAATCAAAGTTTGAGATAGGTTTATACTATTTTAAATCTGGGGACTATCAAAACGCGATTTCAACTTTAGTTGAGGTAAGTAAAGAAAAAAATACATACGCAGAGGTTTCAAGCTATTTATTAATTTCATCAGACTATTATCTGGGGAATTTCGATTCATCAATTGATAGAGCCGAATCTTTCAAAAGAAGATTCCCCAGTTCAGATTATTTATTCGAAGTTATTATGACGCAATCGATCATTTATTTCGAGACGAAAAGGTTGGATAAGTTGATTGAAAATTTGAAGTTGATCGCAAACATAGATCTATCTAAATCACAGCAGATAAAACTCGATTCATTTGTTGGCAGTTTGGTAAGCAGCATATCTAATGCTGATTCAGAAAAAATGTTTCGAGAACTAAGTTATATTCGAAGCAATAAAGATATATTGAAACTTCTTTACCAAAATGCGATTAATGAAAAAGATTTTGCCTTGGCAAAGGAATTCTACATAGCTTATCAAAATTCTTCACAGAAAATAGATAGCCCAAGAGAATTCAAAGTTGGAGTATTATTTCCACTTGGTGATGAAACTAAACTCACTCCTTCAGTTGAAATCTTAGAAGGAATAAAGTTTATAGTTCACAATTTCAATAAAACGAACGAAGAGAAGATTAGTCTAGTAGTTTTAAACACTGAAGGGGATGAAAAAGAATTTGAGCGTAATCTGAAGAAATTGGTTTCTGATCCTGATATTATTTGTGTAATTGGACCTATCTATTCGGAACTTTTGCGGAAAGTATCTTTATTCGCTGAGCAATATTTCATCCCGATGATATCGCCAACTTCAACCAGTACAAATTTAGTTGAGCATAGGAATTTTGTTCTGCAGTTTAATCCAAATTATGCTATCCGCGGAAGTGCAATGGCAGAATATTGCGTAAATAAACTTGGTTTGAGAAAGATTGCTGTACTGACACAAAATGCAGGATTCTCCCATTATATCTCTACGGCATTTATTGAGCGAGCTAGGGCTATAGGGATTGATCACATCACAGAACAAATTTTTGATGGAACGATTTCTAACATAAACACTCAGTTGATTAATCTGAGAAAAAAAGCTATCGAGTTGGATAGAGTAATTCATTTTAAAAATGACATGCCAGTTTTGACAGAAAATAAACTGATGAAACTGGGTTTGAATAAAAACTTTATCGATTCTCTGAAACAGAATGAGGAAATTAAAAGTGTATTTGAGCTATTCGGGAAGTATGGCGATGTGATTTGTGAGTCAGAAGGTATTAAAACAAACAAAAGATCGAACGATGACATTTTAAGATATGATTTGCCAATTTACTCACTTGATGGCATCTATCTTTCAATTTCGGATAGAAGTGTAATTAAAAATTTCATTCCTCATTTAAAGAGCTTTGGTATTCGGTCAAATCTTTTTGGGAGTGACGCACTGTATGCGCCTGATGATCTGTTATTCACATATCCCAGTTCGGATGGTATAATTTTTACATCAGACTTCTTCATCGACGAGAAATCAGATAGTTATTTGGAGTTGATGAAAGAATTCAACTCACTTTCAAATCTTAATCTTACCAGAAATGTATATTATGGGATCGAGACCATATTAAAACTTTCCTCGGTAATTAAATCAGAGAAACTTACTCGCGTCAATCTCGTTGAAATTTTGCAAAAAGACAATTCACAGACAGGTATTTCAAGCCAAATTGAACTTGATGACTTTGGAATTAATAATTACTTAAATATTCTTCAGTTTTCAAATCGTACAATTAATAAAATTGACCAGATTGTTATTAATTCAATGAAAGGACATTAGCTATTAAAGTAAAAGACCTTCCGTTTGATGACCGACCGAGAGAAAAATTAGAACTCTACGGAGCTCAAAATCTTTCTGATGCAGAGCTGATCGCAATTCTCATCAGGTCTGGAATGAAAAACAAATCGGCTGTCTCGTTGGCGAGGGAGATTTTACGCGAGGCAGGCGATCTAAAATCAATTATGAAAATGAGCCAAGATGAACTCTATTCCAAATTTAAGGGAATTGGAAAAACAAAAGCTATTACATTAATGGCCGCTTTTGAAATTGCCAAGAGAATTGCAAAAAGTGATTTAAAAGAAAAACAAATTAAGATTGAATCTCCGAAAGATGTCTTTGACATTTTTAATCACGAACTTTCTCACCTTGATGTTGAAAAATTTTATTTATTGATATTGAATTCAGCGAATCATGTAAAGAAAAAGATAGAGATTACGTCAGGTACGCTAAACGCGAGTCTAATCTCCCCAAGAGAAATATTTAAGCCTGCTATTGATGCAAAAGCCGCGAATATTATTATAGTTCATAATCATCCGAGTGGGAATTTAGAACCTAGTCGTGAAGATATTCAGGTTACCAAGCAGCTTGTTGAGGCAAGTAAAATAATAGAGATCCCCTTACTTGATCATATTATCATTGCTAATAACCAGTTCACAAGCTTCGTTGAGCGGAAACTTTTATAGTTGCTGAGCATAAAAGTTTTTGGTTTCGTTCGAGTTTGATTGACAATTCAGCGAATTATTTCTATTTTAACATAAATTATTAACCGAATCTAAACCTTACGGAGGTATAAATATGCGAAAAATACTTTATTCTTTGTTAACTTTTACACTTTTTGGTATTACCTCTCTTGGTCTTACTAGTTGCAGCAGTGGTTTGAGTGATGAACAAATTGCACAGCTCAATTCATTGAAAGCAGAAGTAAGTTCACTCGAGGGAGAAGTAAAATCATTGAAGGAACAAAAGGCATCGTTGGAAAGATCAGTTGGCGAATTGAATGCAAAATTAGAACAATGCGCCAAAGATAAAGAAGAAACAAAACGAAATCTTGAAAAACTGCCTAAGTAAAATTAATCACTGGAGGATTTTTAAATGAAAATAAATAAATTATTCTTACCCACACTGATTTTCATCATTGCCGTTTCTGTGAATGTTTTCGCCCAGTATGAGGAATGGGATAGCGATAGATGGATGTCGGAAATGAACAATCTTAAAGCAAGGAAAGAAAGTCTGCTTAAGGAAAAAGCAGCTTTAAATGGTGCGATTGCTGATTTGAAAAAAACTTCTCAACAGGATGTTGATCAGTGCATGAATGAGCTTTATGCACTCGTGGGTGCAACTAAAGCGGATGTTGATGCTTTCAGAAGAAAAGTAAGCGAACTGGATTCTAAAATTAAAACAAAGCAGCCAAATAAAAATGAACGTCAATCTGAACTAGATGCTCTTAAGCAAAATAGAATAATTGCACTTCCTGAATTTTTTGATAAAGTACACAATCAGATGCAAACTGCTTTGAATAACTGGATAGAAATTGCTCCTGAAAAAGTTTATACCGTTGTTCGTGGTGACTGTTTATGGGACATTGCAAAAAAGAAGACAATCTATGATAACGCGTTTGCATGGCCAAAAATATTCCAATCAAACAAGGACCAAATCAAGAATCCCGATTTAATTTACCCAAGACAGGCATTCAAGATTCCAGAAATGAATCAAGACGAAATGTCAAGGTATCAAAAAATGAGAGATACCTGGAGAAGATTGCAGCAATAATCAGCTGAAGTTAAGGTCAATCAAAAACTACGATACTTTTTAAGAAAATATCACCCTCACAATTTCGATTGTGGGGGTATTTTATTTTAAACAAAATAAAATTGAAGAATAATAGGGAGCCAAAAATATTTGAGCACGATCGAAAAGAAAATCAAACTTTCTAATATTGATATGCTAGCTCTTATTGGGATCAATGATTCGAACATTTCGTTGATTGAATCTTATTTCAATACGAGCATTTCTGTGAGGGGGGAGACAATACATTTAAAGGGGACTCAATTCGAAATTGAGATGATAGAGAAAATACTCAATGAATTAGTTTTCATCTTGAACAAGAATAAAATGATCACTCAACAGGATATTGAGTTAGTTATTCAACTCGCGAAAAATGGAAAAGAAGTTGTAAGCGAAACTGACATTAATTCAGCAGTTCTTTTCACAAAAAGTGATGTTATAAAAGCAAAAACCGCCGGTCAATTTGAATTCATTAAAACGGCTAAACGCAATGATATTGTTTTTGCAATCGGACCAGCAGGGACGGGAAAGACCTATCTATCGGTCGCACTTGCAGTTGCAAATTTTAAAAATCATTTCGTTAACAAAATTGTTTTGTGCCGTCCAGCAGTCGAAGCTGGTGAAAGTCTTGGATTTCTTCCTGGCGATATTCGTGAAAAGATCGATCCGTATTTGCGTCCTTTGTATGATGCACTTGATGATATGATCCCATTTGAAAAACTCAAAACATATTTAGAAAGAAACACAATAGAAATAATCCCACTTGCATATATGCGCGGGCGAACGCTGAACAATGCATTTGTGATTCTTGATGAAGCTCAAAACTCAACTGCACTGCAAATGAAAATGTTCCTTACACGATTAGGAGCAAATTCCAAAGCAATCATCACGGGTGACATTACTCAAGTTGATTTACCCTCAAAGAAAGAAAGCGGGTTGATCCAAGCTCAATCTATACTTACAGGAATTGATGGTGTGGCCTTTGTTTACTTTACAAAAGCTGATGTAGTTAGGCATAGGTTAGTTAAAAATATTTTGGAAGCTTACGAAAAATACCAAACGAATAATGGAAATCATTCTCAATCCTCTGAAAAAAAATAATTATATGCAGAAGAAAAATCTTAATAAACATTATTTTATTCTAATCTTATTTTCAATTTTAATTTCGAATGGTTTCGCGATTGCTCAAGAGAATGAAGAGTTTGAGCTTTACTTAATCGACAACTATGTAAGAAGCAATGAACCATCGAAATTAGTCCTCAGCTGGATGACAAATATTGAAGCAATTACAAAAGTCGAAATCCCATCGCTTGGAATTTTTGCGGCATCCGATACATTGACGGATAAAGTATTTTTAGTAATTGATGTTTCAAAAATATTGGATAAACCTGGCGATTATGAATTCTCGCTTCTTTCACAATTGCGAGATGGAAGGGAATTCAAGAGTGAAAAATTTGTATTTACTATTCCACAGCAGGACATTACGCCGATTAAAACAACTCATAGTCAATTCTCATATTACTTCTATACGTGTTGTGTGGGCGGATCATTTTGGTTACTGCCATCAGTTGGAATATCCTACATAGAAGGTAAGGCGAACTTTTCATTGAATAAGGATATCCCATTATTGAACTTAAGCTCAAAATCTGTGTTTAAGAATTATCCGTATTCATTTTTTTACGCAGGTTACAATCACACAATAAAAGGTGTAGTTCAAAATATTTTTAGATATGGATACAGACAACTTTTTGAGATGAAAGATATTTTCAATTATATCAGTATCGGATTTTCCGGCTTTACAAATTTCCGGGGAGTAAATGGGATATCTCCTGAATTTTCCGTATCGTTCTTAAAAATACTTTCAACGTTTGATCTTTATTTTCTTTATAGATTTGATAAAGAATTGATTAATGGGAATTACAACTCGCACCAAATACAATTAGGATTATTTACATCATCGTTTTCTCTAAACATAAACTTATGAAAGATATTATGACAATTAGAAGTTTTGAAAAAAAAGATCTGCTTGAAGCAGCGAAATTTTGCAGAGCAAACATGGAATTCGACTCAATGCCCGATTTTTTATTTGAAGAAAAAACAATTTTTGACAAGGATTTAAATCCGAGTACAACACTGATTGCAGAAGAGGAAAATCAAATTGTCGGCTTCATGATGGGCGTAGTACGGACCCTTTCGACTGGAAGATGCGGTTATATCAAACTCATGGCTGTTAAGTCCGACCAAAGAAGGAAAGGTATAGCTTCGAAACTTTATGAAATAATTCACCAAAGTTTTATAGAACTTGGATGTGAGCGCGAAAGAATATATGAATCGCATCCAAATTATTTCACGCCCGGTATTGATCCTCGGTATACCGAAGCAATTTGTTTCGTAGAAAGAAAAGGATTCAAGAAATTCGGTGACACCTCAAATCTTTTGTGTGATTTAGTGACGCAAGACTTTTCTACAATTGAAGAAGAAAAACAGATAATTAAACATAATTTAATTGTAAAGCGTGCTGAAAAAAATGAATTTGAACCAACCATTGAATTCTTACAGAATGATTTTACAGCTTGGGTTCCAGAGGTTACACGGGCTTTTCAAAATGATCCGATTTCAGTTCACATTTGCCTCCACAAAGGAAAAGTTGTCGGATTCTCGGCATATGATACGAATAATTTAAATACTGGCTGGTTTGGTCCAATGGGAACTTCGCCAACTCTACGAGGCAAGAACATCGGAGGTATACTCTTAAAAAGATGTCTCGCAGATCAAAAAGCACAAGGACATCAATTCGCAATTATCCCGTGGGTTGGTCCGATTCCATTCTATATGCATTATTGTAGTTCCAAAGTGCAACGGGTTTTTTGGCGTTATGAAAAGCTCTTGAACTAATTCATTACACTTCTTGTTGGGAAGAGTAGCAATTAGGTGAAAGATTTTATGCGAACATTCTTTTTAATATTTTTTTCTTTAGTCCGGCTTGTAATTTCACAATCTGGCAGTGTATCAGGATTAGTGACATCAGAAAAAATTTCTATTCCTTCTGTAAATATTATTCTGATTGAAACAAACGTTGGGACAATCACTGATGCTAATGGAAAATATGTTTTACAAGATGTTCCTGTTGGCAAACAGACTCTTCGTTTCAGTGCGGTTGGATATGAATCTCAAACTATTGAAATCAGTGTAACTGCGAATCGTCGGCTTAACATAAATGTCGAACTGACATCTAAAGTGATTGAAGTTAATCAGGTTGATGTCATAGCAAAAAAACATCAATCACAAAAAGATACTCGAACAAGTCTAATCTCGTTAGAACCGCGGTCAGCGAAAATATTAGCTGGAGGGATTGAAGATGTGCTCAGAACTCTTCAGTCATTACCTGGCGTTTTGGCTCCTAATGATTTTACTTCTCAAATTATCGTTCGCGGCAGCGGTCCGGATCAAAATTTAATGATTCTTGACGATGTTGAAGTATTTAATCCTTATCGGCTTTATGGTGTGATAAGCATGTTTAATCCGGAAGTTGTCAGTGATATAAATTTAGTGACTGGCGGCTTTCCGGCTCGGTATGGTGATAGACTGTCTGCTGTGCTGGATATTTCTAATAGGGAGGGTGCAAACTCAAGTTTTTTACTTGGCAATATTAATGCGAGCATCGTAACTGCGAATCTTGTATTAGAGGGGAAGAATCCATTTGGGGTAAACGGAAGCTGGTTGTTTAATTCAAGAAGAACTTATTATGATTTAATTGTTGAACCTATCGTAAAAAAAGCTGGCCTGATAGAGAATGATGTTACATTCCCAAATTTTTATGACGTTCAGTCAAAGTTAGTATTTGGTCCTTGGGCAGGACACAAGTTTTTGTTTAACGGAATTTATTCTCGTGATGGAGTTGATATTGTTTCTGGTGCAAATAGAAATCGGCCAGATAGTATTGGTGTTGTAAATTTAACCAAGAATGATTTGTTAAGTGCGGCATGGCATTTTTCAAATAAAAAATTTCTAAACAAACTTACATTTTCTTGGTATAGAAATGGGGGTAACACCGAGTTCGACGCACGAATTCTTGATCCTTCGTTAAATCGAGAACTCTTTAATACTTCAATTCCTGATACACTCGAACCATATCTGCTGGGATTTTCTTTCAATTCCCTTTTCTCATTTAAAAAATATTCAATCGATGAAAAATTTTTAGTTCTGTACAATAATCATGAAATTGAAATTGGTGCTGGTGTTGATTTTATGCAGACGAACATAGATTTCGAATTCAAGCTTGATCCTCAACTCCAGGCAATATTTAATTCGAATCCGAATGCTCGTTCGGCACTAAGCAGTTTTGGGACTACTAAGGATTATTTGAGATATAAAATTTATGTACAGGACAACTTCCCAATCCTCCCAGATTTGTTTTTTCAACCAAGTATCCGATTCGATTATTATGATATTCTGGAGAAGCCATATTTTGCGCCGCGATTCTCTTTTTCATACGCTGTTGATAAAATAACAACTATCAGAGCTTTATGGGGATTATATTATCAATCACCAGGTTACGAAAAAATTAGAGACCAAAATGTTCTATACGACTTCAATCCCGTTTACACAAATAATCTCGAAGCAGAAAAGGCCTCTCACTATATATTAAGTTTTGAAAGATTTATTACACCTGAATGGAATGCAAAAATTGAATTTTATTATAAAGATTTTAGTAATCTGATCGTGCCTCAAAAAGTTCAGGGTACAAGATTTAGAGTTGAACCAATTCCTGGCAGAGATTTAAGATTTAAAGATGGCTGGAAAGCGCCGAGTTCATTTTTATCCGATTCGATAACACTGATACCAGCAAACAATTCTTCTGGCAATTCTTTCGGCTTAGAACTTCTAGTTGCAAAATTAAATGTTGATCGGAACAGCAGATTGAATGGTTGGATATCTTATGCTTTCGCTTTTTCAAGTCGCATTGAGGAGGGTATAAAGATCCCGTTTCGTTATGATCAAAGGCATACTTTGAATATCGTACTAAATTATCTTGCTGCGGAATGGCTGGAACTTGGAATTAAATGGCAATATGGTTCTGGTTTCCCATTTACCGAACCGATTGGAATAAAACCGAGAATAATTCTTATGGATAAAAATAAGGATGGCATTCCAGAAACTCCCGAAGTTGCAACTCGTCTTAATTTATTGAATCCTACTTCTTCAAATGAAGTTATCTTTGATGTCGATTATGGAGAAGATCCGAATCGTTTTAATGCAAGAAAACCAGCGTACCACAGGCTCGATGTTCGAGCTACCTTCTTCACACATTTTTGGAATCTTGATTGGACATTCTACCTTGATATTATTAATGTCTACAATCGAGCTAATGTGATCAATTACGATTACTCGATAGATTCAGATCTGAATTTATCACGAAGGGCAACAACAATGTTTCCAATTATTCCAACCTTTGGTTTTAGTGTTAAATTTTAATTTCTATATAGGGGTATAAAAACGAGTCATGTTAGGTAACGAAACTCATCCTCCAGTTCCTTCTCTTACAAAGAGAAGGAGTGATGAAGTCCCTCTCTTTTTACCTGCCACT
>CAZNDS010000086.1:0-4023 GCA_964571865.1 uncultured Ignavibacteriaceae bacterium
TTAGATATTAATACTATGAGTTCAACATGATTCTTTTTTACACCCCAATAATTTTATTGTAGAGACACGCTGCGGCGTGTCTCTACTCTTATATCATCTCAAACCTAAATTCAAAAATCCATTCAAGGCGATTTTAATTTCTGCATCGGCTAAACCTTTATAGTTATCCTGATAGCGGACACCGCTGTCAAGCACCAGCCACTTTGAAATAATAAATCTTAATCCACCAACGCCTGCAATTCTTCTTGAAGGTTCAATGCTTCCTTTTTTCGGTTCTACTTTGAAGTAAGGAGTTGTCTGCGCCTCAAACATCAAACTAGTACGTTCGTTTAGTGCAAAGTCAATTCCCCCAAAAGCAAGAATCATATTTTTCTTTTGCACGCTTGGCTCTGTATAATTGTATGAAGGTGAGATAAAATACGATCTCACATTGCGGTATCGCAGGTCTGTCACAGTAACACCCAAATGAATGTTCGTAACCGGATTCATTTTTTTTGAAAAAGCCACATAAAACGAAGTCATCCTTGCTTCATATTCAGTTGAAGTTAAACCAAACATACCAAGATCGGGAGCCGCAGTCTGAATATCGTAATTGCTTGAAGTATTCCATTGATTGTTTGTTCTTAAGCCGACACTTAAGCCAGGAATCGATTCGTTTTCTTTAAGTACAGCAATTTTTAATCCGAGAGAAGCAAAGTTTTCCGACCTGCTAAGAACCGATCCAAGCAAACTTACTGTGCTGACTTCAACATCACCATATCCGCCAAGCCCTAAACTCAGCGTTCCCAAAACTCCATCAGTGTTGCTGAATCCGAAAGAACCTCCGACTAAAAGGCTTAAGTCTAATGAATTTAATACCGCAGCATAAGGAATAGAAAAGAGCCTGCTAGTTTCATGATCAAAAGAAAATTTAGCTTCTGGTTTTTCAGTAACTTTTTCTTTTTGTAGCAGCTTCATTCCACATCTTGTGCAGAAATTGCTGTTGATTAAATTTTCTTGTTTACAGTTTGCACAAATTATGTTTTCTGTTTTTTGTTCGGCTTTTTCTTTTTCTTGGGCAATTGAAATGGAGGGAGTTAAAGAGAAAACAATAAAAATAACAATTATTAAACGCCACATAGGAACCTCTTTATTAATTTTTCTTTTATAAAATACTAATCTTCTTCTAATGATTTGAGTTCTATTTTTTCATTCAACCTCATGATGGGATAAACGTTCCAGCTTTGGTCAAAGTATGGCGATAGGCGGTAAAAATATTCCAGCCGTTTATACGGATCATTTGCAAAAGATGAATCAGAATTAACTTTTTCTAAAAAAGAATTTTTTAAGCTTGGCTCTGCTTCTATCATTTCAAGTGCGTACTTTTCCATCACATAGTCTTCAAAATATTCTTTACGTTCGAAAATCGAATTGAAAAATCCCCAGTACACAAATGAATCCGGAGCTTTTGGCTCGAGTAAATTTACAAGCACTCGAAACGCACGCTGGTCTGTGAAAGCTGCATAAGTTCCTTCGGGAATAATTACTTCTTCAACAAAAGAATTATATTTTGTCGACACAGCTATGCGCGATTCGTACGGTCTTCGCTGCCAAACCGGGTCTTCATCGAATTTATACTTTTCAACTTTAACTTTCATTTTTTTAGTTAATCGATGGAATTTGATTCCATGTAATTTCATTATATCGATAATCTCTTTATACTGAGAGGGAATAAGATATGCGATGGGGGCAATCACAGAATCAACAACATTCACTTTGTTGTATAATGGAACTTCTAGTTCAAACTTATCACCTGTATAAACTATTTTTTCCTTCCCGGAAATATCGCTTGGTTCTTTTCGATAACTTATTCCTTTGAAAACAAAGGGGACGCTTTCATTTCCAGTTTGATATTTTAACGGTATCGCCTTCTTCTCATAAATGAATTCTTTGATTGACTGTACTTCTGATTCTCTTACAATTTCTTTTACAATATTTGATTCCTCATTCAATTTTCGAATTACCGCATCAAGTGCTGAGTAAGTTGCGAACACTCTCGATTTATAATCTTTCAGCATGTGAGTCTCAAGAAGCAGGGCTATTTTATTTCTGATTGCAGTGTATCCATTCGATAATCTTGGACCTGTTGCACCATCAACTATTCCGTTTTTAATTTCATCGCCGCGGAACCAGACATAAGGAGCGATTAAGAATCCATCTTTTTCGACTTCCCTTTCAAAATATGGAATGAAGGATTTCTTCACCCACTCGCCGAGTATCGGATGAACATTTTTATCTTTTTCAACCGCATAGGTAATTGTGTATTGATAATCGGCGCCATTTGTTGCATGACAATCCACAAACACATCCGGCTGCCATGTGTTGAATAATTTCAGCCAGGCTTTCATTTCCGGAGAGTCGGCTTTCATGTAATCGCGGTTGAGATTTAAATTCAGCGAATTCACCCGCCAGCCCATTTCCTTTGGACCGTTTTGATTGATTCGATTGAAAGGACTGAATCGTTCGTGTCCATCGATGTTAAAAACCGGGATGATCATTAAAATCACATTATCCAAGTAGTGAAATTTTTCTTTGGATATCAAAATATCACGAAGCAAAATCATCGATGCGTCTTTCCCATCAATCTCGCCTGCATGGATTCCGTTTTGTATCATTAAAATAACCTTGCTGGATTTTTGTGCTGATTGTGGTGTGAAATGTTTTTCCTTTGAAACAATCATCACAAATAGCTCCCGCCCTTCTGGAGATTTTCCGAACGAGATCAGCTTCGCGAAAGGGGAATTCTTCTCTATTTTTCTGAAGTATTCAATAGTTTCTTTATATCTCGGAGTTTCAAGATAATTTGTTCTCTCAAAATAGGTTTGCCATTCATTCGTATTTATCTTCTGAGAAAAAAGAGTACTCGTGAAAAATAAATATATGATTATTGAAACAAGAATTTTAATTTTCATTTAAGGACCTGTATTAATGAATAATTTATGCCAATAATAAACGAATAAAAATTCTATTTCAAGAATGATCGAGCGAGCGAAAAAACAATTAACCGAGTTGATCAATAAAATCAAATCACACTCCGAACTTGGAAAAATTTTATTCATCTCCGAGATCAAGGAGGGACAATACAACGTCTTTTCTGAAATAAAAAGAAATAGAGAAGGGGTAAAGCTTATCATCTATTATGGGAAGAAAGGGTTCAAGGTACAGCTTCAGGGAGACAAGACTTCAATTCTGTACAAAGAAGTTGACGAACATCTTTTTGGTTTGACTTTATCTCTTGGTACGAATGAAATCGATGAACCTGAAAATTACATTGGTGTCGATGAATCTGGGAAGGGTGATTACTTTGGTCCGTTAGTTATTGGCGGATTTGTTCTAACCGAAAAAAATATATCTCAATTGCTTCAATTGAAAATTAGAGACAGCAAGCTGCTGACGGATAATGAGATCAGATTTCTGGCTTCTAAAATTAAAAATCAATTCAAGGGGAGCTTCACCACAGTTCAAATTAATCCGAAAAGATACAACGAACTCTATGATGAATTTAAGAATTTAAATCAGCTTCTTGCCTGGGGGCATGCACGCTGCATCGAAAATCTTTTAGAAACGAATGATGCAGCTATTGCGATTTGTGATCAATTTGGAAATACGAGTACGATAAAAAATGCTCTTTTAGAAAAAGGAAAAAAAATTGAACTTCGTCAATCTTTTCGTGCCGAAAAATTCCTCGCGGTCGCTGCGGCTTCAATTATTGCGAGAAACAATTTTATCAATTGGATAGAAACAACATCGAAAGAATTAAAAATCGAGATCCCAAAAGGAGCAAGCGATGCTGTCCAAACCACGGCAAAAAAAATTCTTGGTATTCATGGCTTGGAGAAGTTGAGCAGTCTGGTAAAACTCCACTTTAAAACTTCAAAGTCGCTTTTTTAATTTGTTAAGATTTATTCTTGTAATAAATCTTTACTAAATTGATTGCCACTAAGCCAACGCCTGCAACAACAAGCGAAATTAGAGCAACGAGAT
>CAZNDS010000086.1:4033-11016 GCA_964571865.1 uncultured Ignavibacteriaceae bacterium
CCTAAGGTGAACTTATTTTCTGCTTGAGTGTAGATCATGCCTGTTACTCTATCCTCAATTTGCACCGCTGACTTGGTTTCTGTTAAAAGTTGAAAGCCATCAACTCCCCAAGCTAACAGCAAACCAATAATTATCGAGGAACAAATAAAAAATATCAGTCTTCTTATACTTACTAAATTCATTTGTTACCCATAGTACTGTTTATACCATTTAAAAATTAAAATTCATTAATCTTCTGGTTCATCAGATTTATTTCTGAGCAAATTTAGTTTTTTCAATCTATAATGGAAAGTGGAATGCGGAAGATTCAAAAGCCTTGCTGCTTTGCGGATGTTCCATTTAGTTTTATCGAGAGCTTCAATATATTCTTTCACTTCCTCTGCATCTCGCGGATCTTAACGATTACATTAATTCTTTCTTCATGAAATCTTTTATCTTTATCCTCTTCACTTTGACCGGCTGACTTTTCTTTCACATCTCTCAATTCATGACGCAATCTGGATATTTCAGATTCCTTTTCAGTAAGAAGTTGTTTGTATTTTTCTGTTTTTTCTTCGAATTTCTTTTGTGCTTCAGAAAAAGAAATTGAACTTCCATCAGACTCATTTTGTGCAGCCGCTTCAGCGGTTTCTTTTTTTGGTGGAATTTTGCTTTTCGCTTTAGCAGATACTCTGCGATTATCTTTCAAATAATTAAATAGAAGGAACAACGCTCCGACAAAAATCAATGCGACAACATAGAAGTACCATTTTTTATAGATCTGTGACGTGATAGTAAATTTTAACTCTGCAGTTTGGTCAATCCAATTGAATCCGTCGAGAGAAGCTTGGATGATTAAATTATATTCTCCAGGAAGTAAATCTCTAAAAATTATTTTATTTGAACCTTCAAGGAAATTCCAATTGTCTGGTTCGAGCTTGTAACGATAGACAATTCTCTTTTCATCGACGAATGAAAACAGAGAGACACCAACTGTAATTTCATTTTCCGATTCCGGCAAAACAATATTATTTAATGGATATACATTTGCATCTGTTTCAAAACTTGTAAATGTAATGTTGTGCGTAAACGGTTTTCGCTTTAGGTATTTTTGATCGATTATGGTCAAACCCGCATTTGTTCCGACAAATACAAGATCAAGCGAGTCATCATATTCCAAGTCGTTCACTGCATCAGAAAGCAATCCTTCGCGCGATGTTATTATGTCAAACTGATTCTTGGGCAAAATTCGATAAAGCCCCTTTAGTGTGGCAGCCCAAGCAGTACCATGTTTATCAAGAATGATATCCTCAACTGATTCCGTTTCTATTGCGCCGAGTCTTGGGGAATAATTTGTGAACCTTCCATTCTTTAAAGATGAAATTCCTTTTTTAGTACCGATCCAAAATTTATCCATGCCGTCATCAACAATTGAAGTAACAAAGTTCCCGATCATGCCCTGAGCTGATTTCAGTACATTAAGATTGTTGTCGTATAATTTAGCAAATCCGCTTTCTGTGCCAATTAGGATTTCATTTTTCAGGGTTACATGAATTTTGTTAATCACGTTATTCGGCATTTCGTTTTCGATCGTATAACGGTCGGCGATTTGATTATTCTTGAAAATGTACAATCCGGAATCTGTTCCGACATAAATTTTTCCTTCAAAATCTTTTGCGAGAGACTTAATTATTTTCGACGGCAGCCATCTATTTAGTGAGGCATCGGAGATTCGACCATTTTGAAAATCTTTGACTCCGTCATCTGTTGCCAGTAATTTTTGCCCTGAACTTATTGAGACAACATCGTTCACTCGATTCGAACCCGAAAACTTTACCGAATAGTTTCTCCAAGATTTATTTAGAACGTTGAAAACTGATGCACCTTCATTCGAAAAAATCCATATATCTTTATCAGATTTATGAATTTTTTGCACAGCCGAGGAAGTATTTGGAAAGAGTGATGGATAATTCCGGTATGCAAGTGAATTTAGTTTCACTGCTCCGTTAAGTGTTCCGATCCATATATTTCCTTCGCGGTCTTCATATAAAGAAGTCACAACATTGTGTGGAAGTCCATTTTGAAAACCAATGTAATCTTTTCGTTCACCCTCAATTCGAACGACACCAAAATCATTGCCTATCCAAATTGCATTGTCGTAAGCAGAAAGTAATGAAGTAAAATAGCTTGTCGATTGACTTTGACTTGAATAAATCTCGGACAGAGTGTTATTAATAATTTTATAAATACTCCCCTGATCTACAGCAAAGTTGATATTAAAATTATTATCATATATAACTCTGCCAACTTTGTTTGATTTCAATCCTTCTGCCGAAGTGAATTTATACTGAACTCGATTATACCTAACAAGATGTAAACCTTGATCAGATGCAAGTGCATAACCATTGTCTATTTCAAGAATATCTGTAAAGTTAACTTCGGGAAGTTTAACGTTATTCAGAAGTGGGACGATTTGCGAATCTGAATAAACAATAAAAAATCGGTTATCTTCAGAAAGAACCAAAACATCCTGATTTTTAGAAAGGCGAATTACTTTTATTTTATCAGGAATTGGAGAATTTGACGCATTGAACTTTTTGATTTCATTCGTTTGGGAAATTTTTATTAATCCTTTATTACGAATTGCAATCCAAGTATCGTTCGACTTTGATTGAAGTATTCCCAAAATTTCGGATGAAAGAGCCGGGTCGAATCCTGAAATATTATCAAACTGATATCCATCATATTTTGATACTCCCGTTAACGTTCCGAACCACAAATATCCATTTTTATCCTGAGTTATTGTTTTAATGGAATTGTGTACTAATCCGTTTGAAGTATTGTAAAGATGGAAATTGTATAATTGTCCAAATGCTGTTTGGGCAAAAAAGACAAATATTAATGTAAGAAGTTGCTTTTTCACTGTGACTTAACAATTAAAAATATTAAGTAATGCTTTGAAAGTCAACGAATGAAAACTTAAGAATTTACTTCTCAGCGAAAACCGTTACACTCAAAATTTGAAATTCTTTTTTCTCGTACTCTTCAACTTCTTTATCTGTTAAATAATTTTTAAGAATTTCTTTTGGAATTTTTATCTGCTTTTCTTTGCGAACTTGAACGTTCCTAAAACCAACAGTTTTGACAATTCCGATATATTCTTCTTTTTGAAGTGCTCCGGCGACACAGCCGGCATACATTTCTGAGGCTTTTCGTATTCGTTCCGGCAGTTCTCCTTTTAAAACAATATCAGATACACAGAAATGTCCGGTGGATTTCAGCACTCGATAAATTTCTTGAAATGATTTGTCTTTTTTTGGAACAAGATTTAAGACACAATTGCTTATTACTACATCGATTGATGAATTTTCAATTGGGAGCTCCTCAATTTCTCCTAACTTAAAATCAACATTTTGATAGCCAAGTTTAATTTTATTGGAAATTGCTTTGTCGATCATTGGTTGGGTGAAATCCACTCCAATAACTTTTCCGGTTTCTCCAACGATTCTTCGCGCAATAAAAACATCATTACCGGCTCCGCTTCCAAGATCAAGTACTGTATCACCTGATTTAATTTCAGCGAATTCGGTTGGGAGTCCGCATCCTAAACCAAGGTCGGTTTCGGGTATATATCCATCTAAGTTGGTGTATTCATCTGCCATGATAGTGTAGACTTCTTCTCCGCCAGTGCAACAGCATTTATCTTTTTTCAAATCTACTTGTGCTAGCTGAGAATATTTTTCTTTCACAATTTCTTTTATTTGGTTGTCGTTCATGAGAACCTCCTTGAATTATTTTTTTCTATCAGTTCGGCAGCAGCTGAATAGTTCGCTGAAAGTATTAATGAGTTCAGAAAATATTTCAGGATTGAGGCAATAGCATACTTTTGGCCCTTCGATTTCGCCTTTGATTATGTTTGCACGCTTTAGTTCGCGAAGATGCTGGGATACGGTTGATTGTGCCAGCGGGAGCTCATCAACGATTTCACCGCAGATGCAGACATTCTTTGCAGCGAGGAATTTAACAATCGCAATTCTTGCCGGATGAGAAAGTGCCTTCGCATAATCGGCTAATTTTTGGTCTTTCTTGCTGAAGATATTTTTCTTTGAGAATGCCATTTATTTTACTTTATTTTCTATCGTAAATATACGATAATTGTTTCATCCTAAAGTAAAAATTTTTAATAAATATTTTCCTAATTAAATTTGTTAAACAAATGATTAGGAATTTATGACGACTGAACTTTGGTACTGGATTGTATTTACAGTGTTGATCTCCGTTATGCTTACTGTGGATCTGTGGGTTACAGATCATCGACACGGAAAAATCGGGCTCAAATCTGCATTGATCTGGAGTGCAATCTGGATCGGTGTGGCTTTGCTGTTCAATGTTTCTATCTATTTTAAATTTCCTAATGGACATGTTAAGGCATTGGAGTTTCTTACCGGCTACTTAATTGAAAAATCGCTCTCGGTCGATAACCTTTTTGTTTTTATAATGATCTTTACTGTAATGGGAGTCGATCAGAAAAATCAGCCGCATATTTTGAAGTGGGGAATTTTAGGAGCAGTGTTTTTTCGCATCATATTTATTTTCGCCGGAGTTGCTTTGATTGAAGCTTTCGATTTTGTGGTTTACATTTTCGGGGCGATACTTCTTTACACTGCTTACAAAATGGCTTTCATGCACGATAAGAAAATTGAACCCGAGAAAAATATTCTTGTACGAATCGCTTCAAAATATTTCCCAATTAAAGCAGATGTTGAGACAGAACATTTTTTTATAAAACACGGCGGAAAGATTTTCGCTACAAATTTATTTTTAACACTCCTTCTAATTGAATCGACCGATATTGTGTTCGCAATCGATTCGATTCCTGCAATATTAGCAATTACTCGGGATCCATTCATCGTATTGACTTCCAACATTTTTGCTATACTCGGTTTGCGTGCTCTCTACTTTGCACTCGCGGGAATCATGAGTTTATTCAGAAATTTGAAATATGGAGTTGCATTAATTCTGTTTTTTGTCGGAGTGAAAATGATAATGGTTGAATTTTATCACATTCCGGTAGTTGTCTCTTTGGTTTTTATTGCAGTGGTTTTAACGGGGTCAATTCTATCATCGGTTTTTATTAAAGAAGTCCCTACTGAGAATTAAACACCGATAAAAACTATTCCAATTCCGCAAATTAAAATCGTTAATCCGGCTAAAGTGTGAACATGCTTTTCCAGCCGATGCAGAGGAAGAAGCTCGATTCCCCATAGACCGACAAGCACCATCGTTAACATTGTCAGGATAGTAAATATCCCGAAGACAGTTGTAACTAAAATTATCCCAAATACACTATGAGTTGCTGCTGGAAACATTAAAACTGGAATTAAAGCTTCACATGGACCGAAAATGAAAATAATAAACAATACCCATGGAGTAATTTTTTTCCCCTCTTCATGATGGACATGCACATGTTCACCCGAATGCTGGTGATCGTGTGTATGATAATGAGCATCCCCAATATTATCACTGTGCGAATGAATGTGAAAATGCTTGTGCGGTTTGTTTTTGATAGAGTGCCAGATTCCATAAACAGTGTATAGAAGTCCAAATCCAAGCAGTAACCAAGCTGCAATATCGCCTCGAAATGATTCGAGAGCTTCGAGAGAGGAAAGAGAAACGCCGAACAAAATTCCAACTGCACCTATGACTACGGAAGAAAGCACATGCCCTATCCCGCAAAGTAAAGTTATCCAAATAGTTTTTATTCTCGACCATTTACTTGCTTTCGATAATGCGATGAAAGGAATGTAATGATCGACTCCAACAACTGTATGTATTATTCCAATCGAGGCGGCTGTCAGCGAAAGAAGGTATAATTCATTATTCATATATAATCCAACAATAATTTTTTAAATTGCCACAAAATCACCAAGACACCAAGGTCTATAAAGAAGCAATGATGCCTTAAAGAACAGTCATTAAAGATTCTATTACTTTGTACTACTGTTTCGAATTTTGATCTGAGATACTTTGATCATTCCGGCAAAAAGCATCACCACGCCAAACCATTGAACAGCATCGAGCATGTTTCCGTGAACAAAATATTCAAGCAGGATAGCTGTCAAAGGAAACGCCAATTCGCAAATTGCCGATACTGAAGCGGGAATGCTTTTCAATCCATAATAATAAAGAAAGATCGCAGCACCGCCGGTTGTAAACGCGATTATCAAAAATATTAACCACTGATGTCCGGTCACGTCAGTTACATTTTGAATTTGGCTCAGACTTAAGACTATCACAAGCATAATAATTGAGCTTATCAGAAATCTGAGATAAGTTCCAAGCTCAAATCCTACGTTGCGTAAAGCTCGCTTGCTGAAAACAGTCGAAGAGCCAAAACTAAACGCAGCAATGAGGGAAAATAGAGCAGCGATTGCAGTCCTATCTCCGGTAGTAAATACAGGTAAATTTGTTCCAAAGGTCATTACATAAGCACCTGCTATCGCAATTCCCGCCCAGCCGTAAAACATTTTTGGAAGCTTTTCTTTCAGCATAAAAGCCGCCAGCAATATAGCAAATGCCGGCTGAAGCTTTTGAATTAAAATTACGACCGAAAGATTCACGAAGTTAACATAAAACAAAGCTTTAGTGATCGTCATTGTACCGATAGCACCGCCAAGCATTGCAACTGCAAAGAATGCAAGCCAATCGGTTTTATCAAGCAGTTTCATTTTAGGAATTTGTCTGATGAAGAATGGAGTAAAAATTAATGCGACTATCGAGCTTTCGATCAGTACGACAAGAGGAACTGGCAGAGTGTAAAGCGATGGTCTTAAAACAATTCCATCTAATCCCCAGAGCGAGGCGGCAATGATAACTGCAATCGGTGCGAATCTATACATTAAAAATTCTTATGAGTTTTTATTTTAATTTAATATTAATGAGTTGAATCTGAAACGATAATTTCGACTGCTGATTTAAAAATTCCCTGCACAAAAAGGTTTGTT
>CAZNDS010000087.1:0-5163 GCA_964571865.1 uncultured Ignavibacteriaceae bacterium
AGATGTAAAATGGAAAAAGTAAAATGACAATGCAAAAATCAAAATGAGATAGACTCCACTTTACATTTTAATTTGTGGTTTTACTTTTTGCACTTTGATTTTTGAGCTCGCTGAAGAATCGATATCACAGTAATCTTATCTAACTTCAAAAGACTTTGTAAGTGAATATTCCTTTTTTGAAAAGTTATCTTTGATGTGATATACTGCTTCGTAATCTCCGTTCCCATATTCTGCGTCAATGGATATCGATGCTTCGAGATTAAGGTAGGAATGAAATTCTTCTTTTGAAGATTCGTTGAAAGCTGATACTCCTGCAGACATGAGCGTATCCTTTTGTGGTGTGATTAGATTAATTGTTAATTCCAAGTCGGTCGAGTAAGTGTCATCTGTTTTTTTTGCGGTGAATCCTTCGACTTTGATTTTGCAAATTGCTTCCCATCCAAAATCACCGAGTGACATGAGGAAAATCTCTGGATCAAATCCGCGGAATTCTTTTGGCGGTTCTTTGCTGCAGGAAACGAATGTGAGGATCGTGATAATTATTAGTATCGGCCTGTATTTCATTTTTCTAATCGCATTGTTTGAAAAGAAGTTAAGAAATTTTTTTGCGAATTACAGGTTAGTACTATATTAAATACAATGCGGATCAATTAGTTAGCGGAAACGATTTAGCAGATTTTCTCAGATACATGATCAGCTACCGAATGGTCGGTGGCTGTCAATCGAGATGATCACTCTTAAACAACTCTTTTATCAAATGATGCCATCTTTTCAAAGACTAAAACACGAAGTTAAAAGATGGCATCATTTACACAAATATGTTTTATGTTGTCACTGACTAAAAGGTAAAAGGAATAATTCATTGTATAAAATACATCGGATTGGGAATTTTGAATGACTTGCCGTTGAATCCACCCTTGAAGTCGGATTCTTGATCTCCAAAGTTTGCAATGATATTGAATCCATCTTCGGTTAACTGTTTACGAATCTGAAGTTTATAATCGCTTGTTGCTATTTTCGGTGCACGTGGTTTCAGATATAATTTTTCGAATCCTGTATAGCCAACTTTTAATAAGTTTCTCTCCGTAGGATCCGGATCGCTGATGTTTATAGATGGATATCTTCCGGTAATTACAAATAAAGTGACGCCTTGAGCTTTGATCCAATTATATAATTCAAGCATTGGTTGAACCGCAAATGCTTTTGCCGAATCGATCCAGGCATCCCAGCTCTCGCGTGTCCAGCCGTAATCATATGCCAGAATGTATTCAGTGTTTAGGAGGAGAGTTTCATCAACGTCGAATATGACGGCATTCTTTTTTGAAGGATCTAAATTTGCTTGAATGTACGATTTTGCATCTTCACAAATTTCTTTGACATCGGCAAGATAGAGAGTTGTGTCGGCATAGTATTTATCAATTGCTCTTTTAGCAAAGTGAATGTTCTTCGGCTCCCTGCTCGATGAACAACCAATAACGGAAAGAATTGATAGTAATACAATTAGTCGTATAATTATTTTTTGATTCATTTCAATTTTACTTTTTGATTTTTAATTTTTTATTTAACTCCAGGCTTCTCCAGACATACCAGCTTGCAACTGATTTATATGGAGTCCAGTTATTCTCTTTTGAGATTTTTTGAATTTTTGGTTCATCCGGCAGCTTTCTGAGCGAATAGATATTTTTAATTCCTTTTCTGATCCCAAGATCACCTGCCGGCAAGACGTTTAATCTCCCGAGCGAGAACATTAAGAACATTTGCGCAGTCCAAACTCCGATTCCCTTGACCTTAATCAGTTCATCGATGATTTTCTCATCTGGCATTTTTGAGAATTTGTTCAGATGAATGACTTTCGATTCAATTTTCTCGCATAAATCTTTTAAGCATCGGATTTTTGCGTATGATAAACCTAAATTTCTTAAATGTTCGGTTGGAGTTTTAATAATATCCTCGGTTGAAGGAATTTTTTTCGGTGTGAAGTGATTCTTAAAGCGATTAAAAATAGCTCGTGCTGCATACATTGAAAGCTGCTGTCCGACAATTGATGCCACAAGCAGTTCAAAATATTTCTTGTGAGGTTTGATCGTACATTCACCCGCTTGAGATATAATATTTTTTAGCTTTGGATCATTCTTTGATAAATGTTGAACAGCTTTTCTTAATTCTTGTCTATGTGCTTCGAAAGAAATAATTTTTCTCACATCTGATTATTTATTGGAGTGCAAATATAGTAAAATCCATCGAGGTATGTCTAAAAACTGATTTGAAATGTTCGATAATTGTTATTAAAGACTCAAAATCAAGAATTCAAGAAAAAAACATCAGTCTTGGTCTTGAATCGGAAACTTTTTTCGATTAGTTTTGTTGTAGAAAACGTGAAACGAACCAAAAACATAATGACTTACGCTCTGATTCTCTTATTCACAGTCACAAATACAGGGCTTCCGCTCATTAAGCACATGTGCCAGATGATGCAAACCAGCTCACTTGAAGCTTGTGATATGTGCAAAGTGGAAGAAGAAACAACATGCTGCGAAGAAAATGATAATGAAGTTTCGTTTACAGTATATCAATTTTCAGACTGCTGTCAGAGTGAAATCCTTCTTAAACCAATCAGCGATAAATTTCTTTCTCAGAAATCTAATCATGATCTTCAAGTAATATTTTCTTATCCGGCTTTTGATTCTGATAATTTTAATGATATCTCAAAATCGCAAGCCGAATCATATTCCACGGATAAATCCCCGCCATTTCTATCAGATAATCATATCTATCTTATTAATTCTAATTTTCTTATTTAGATTCTAATCGATACCGGCTGAAACTGTAATTAGAATTTAAGTATTCACTTTTCTCTCTGCTCTAATGTTTTATTAATACCGATTTAATTTCTAAGTACTCAATACTCGAATCTAATTACTGATTGTTCTATTGCTTTTAAGATGAATCAAAAATTGGAGTTTTTATGATTGAAAAAATAATTGAATGGAGTTCGCAAAATAGATTTATAGTAATCTTTTTTTACCTATTGATAGTAGGATTTGGGATTTATACTGTTGCAAATCTTCCTGTTGACGCAATCCCCGATCTATCCGAAAATCAAGTGATCATTTTCACCGAATGGATGGGAAGATCTCCGCAGGTAGTTGAAGATCAGATTACATTTCCTCTCACCTCTGCCTTGCAAGGCTTGCCCGATGTGAAAGCCGTACGCGCTTCGTCAATGTTCGGAATGTCTTTCGTCTTCGTAATTTTTGAAGATGGAACAGACATTTATTTCGCACGAACGAGAGTTTTGGAACGGCTTGCAACAGTTCAAGCGCAGCTTCCGCCTGGAGTGGTGCCAACTTTGGGGCCTGACGGAACAGGCGTTGGGCATATTTACTGGTATACAGTTGAGGGAAAAAATCACGACCTCGGAACTCTCCGTGCAATCCAGGACTGGTATATAAGATATAAACTCGCTTCAGTGGACGGCGTTTCGGAAGTTGCAAGCATCGGTGGATTCGTGAAACAATACCAGGTTGATGTCGATCCTAATAAGCTCCGTGCTTACAATTTAAATGTCGCCGACGTTGTTTCTGCAGTTCAAAGAAGCAATAACGAAGTCGGCGGAAAACTTATCGAATCGAGCGATGCGGAATATTTCGTGCGCGGACAAGGTTACATAACTTCGAAAGATGATATTGAAAACACCGTAGTAAAAAATAATCCAAACGGACTTCCAATTCTTTTGAAAAATATTGCAAGTATTCAGATCGGCGGCGATATACGAAGAGGCTCGTTAGAAAAGGATGGGAAAGGAGAAGTTGTTGGCGGAATTATAGTTATGAGAAGCGGTGAGAATGCACAGGCAGTTATCGATCGAGTGAAAGAAAAAATAAAGGAAATCTCCCCGGGACTTCCGGAGGGAGTTGAGATTGTTCCATCATATGATCGCAGCACATTGATAAAGGAAGCTGTCGGGACACTTGAACGAGCTCTTCTCGAAGCCGCAATAACCGTTTCGATCATGGTTGCTCTATTCTTACTTCATTTCAGAAGTATTGTGAGAATCCTTATCGAGATCCCTATTGCAGTTCTCATCTCTTTCATATTAATGTATATCTTCAACATCACTTCAAATATCATGAGTCTCGGAGGAATAATTTTAGCAATTGGAGTGATCGTGGATGCATCAATCGTGATGGTTGAAAATGCATATAGAAATATTGCCCGCGCAATTGATGAACGAGGAGAACTATCATCAGAAGATTACAAGAGAATATCGATCGATTCGGCAAAGCAGGTCGGTCGTGCAATTTTCTTTTCGGAATTAATTATTCTCGTTTCATTCCTTCCTGTATTTTTACTTACAGGACAAGAAGGAAAACTATTCAAACCTCTTGCCTTCACAAAAACTTTTGCGATGGTAGGTGCATCCATAGTTGTGATCTCTCTTATTCCTGTTCTTATGACTTTATTAATGCGAGGAAAGTTCAGGCTTGAAAATGAAAATCCGGTTACACGCATTTTCAATAAGCTGTATGAACCCGTTATCCATTGGGTGCTTAAGCATAGAAAAACTACTATTGTGATCAACGTGATTGCTTTGCTCGTAACTGTTCCGATGGTATTAGATACAGGTTCGGAATTCATGCCGCCGTTGGACGAAGGCTCGATTTTATTCATGCCGGTTACTTTACCGAATGCATCGATTACAGAAATAAATCGTGTGATGCAGGTTCAGGATCAAATAATTAAAACCGTTCCTGAAGTCGATCATGTTCTCGGCAAAACCGGAAGAGCAGAGACTGCAACTGACAATGCACCGCTGAGTATGATTGAAACAATTATTCTCCTAAAACCAAAATCCCAATGGCGTGCCGGTGTAACTAAAAATGATATTATTCAAGAGCTTGATCAAAAACTTCAAATTCCTGGAGTAAGAAATGGATGGACGCAGCCGATCATCAATCGAATCAATATGCTCGCAACCGGTGTGCGTACAGATATCGGCTTCAAAATATTTGGAGATGACCTTGATACGCTTGAACATTATGCAATTAAAGCCGAGCAGCTGCTCAAGACCGTAAATGGCGCAGCCGATGTTGTCGCCGAGCGCGTTCAAAATGGATATTATCTCGATATTCAAATCAAACGTGAAACTGCCGCGCGCTATGG
>CAZNDS010000087.1:5173-7991 GCA_964571865.1 uncultured Ignavibacteriaceae bacterium
AAACATTATTGAGACCGCGATTGGCGGACAAAATTTAGGATTAGTCCTCGAAGGCAGAATGCGTTTCCCGATTCGAATGAGATATGCTCGAGAGACGAGAGATAATATTGATGCACTAAAAAATTTAATTATTCCTATTGCGGCTGGCAGCGGAATGAGTTCACCGGAAATGAGCATGAGCGGTTCTAGCGTTAAAGGTGCTTCGATGAACATGGGAATAAATATGACCGCGATGAATTCAAAAGGCAGTATGAACCAAGCTCGGAATGTTAATCCTTCTAATTCAAATAGTTTTTCTTTACTCGAATCAATTAATAGTGGAGTATTTTATCTTCCGCTCTCAACTATTGCTGACGTAACAGTATTGACCGGTCCGCCAATGATAAGCAGTGAAAATGGATTGCTCCGTTCAATAGTATTTATGAACACCCGCGGCAGAGATATGGGAAGCGTGATGGAAGATGCAAAACAAGTCATTGCAGAAAAATTAAATCTTCCGGTGGGTTACTCTTATAATTGGAGCGGTCAATACGAAAGCAAGCTCAGGGCGCAGCGGACAATTTCTATAATTATGCCCGTAGTTTTTCTAATTATCTTCATTCTTCTTTATTTCACCCTGAAAGATTATAAAGAAGCTTTCGTAGTAATGCTTTCGGTTCCAGTTGCACTGATCGGCGGAATGTATATGATTTATATCCTCGGATATAATTTTTCGGTAGCAGTGTGGGTTGGATTCATCGCACTGTATGGAATAGCAGTTGAGACGGGAGTCGTAATGGTCGTCTATCTTCATGAAGCGCTTGATAAAAGACTTCGCGAATTCAAAAAAGGAGTTCGAAGTGAAATTACTAATGAAGATATTCAAAATGCGACTGTCGAAGGTTCCGTTTTAAGATTACGGCCCAAACTTATGACCGTTGCCACAAGTATGATTGGACTCGTTCCGGTAATGTGGGCAGCAGGAACAGGCTCGGACGTGATGAAACCGTTGACTGCACCAATGATTGGCGGACTGTTCACTTCTGCAGTTCACGTTCTGGTCGTAACTCCAGTTCTTTTTACAATCATGAAAGAACGAGCGCTGAAAAAAGGCAACCTCGAAATTTCAAAAATGGCAGATTGGATGAAGGAGGGATAGAAAAATGTATAATGGACAATGGAAAATGTATAATGGACAATGGAAAATGGACAATGTACAATGGATAATGGATAATTTAGAATTGAGAATGGAGAATGGAGAACGCATTCGGACAGAAGAATATTTGTCAGATAAAATAATTAATCGACTTGGCTTTGTGTTCGCTTTATTTTCTCTGTGGTTAATTTTCTTATTAATATCTCCAGGAAAATTGAACGCACAAAGTATCGACTCATTAATTTCCGAAGCATTAATGAATAACCCGCAGTTGAAGGCATTAGATTTTAAAATCAATGCTTCAGAATTCAGAGTTGAATCTGCCAATACTTATCCAGCTCCGTCGATTGGAATTGAGTTTTCTCAAATTCCTCTCGACAAACTGAACGTTTGGGATAACGCTGTTTCAAATAATATCTCAATCTCTCAAATGTTTCCGCTGGGAGGAAAAGTCAGTGCGATGACAGATGTCGCCAGGAAAAACGTTAAGATTGAACAAGACAATTTAGCGGTTTATAAAACTCGGCTTACAGCAGAACTTAAAATGAGTTATTATACTCTTTGGTTCGTTGACAGAAAGATTCAACTGCAGAAAGAAAATATTGAATTACTAAAAAAGCTCATAATCTCAATCGAGGTACTTTATCAGGTTAACCGCATAGGTCAAGCCGACCTTTTAACAATAAAGAGCGAATTATCTTCAAACGAGGTTCAGCTTAAAATTCTTGAGCAGCAAAGAGAATCAGAGATCTATAAGCTGAATAAACTATTGGGAAGAGACTTATCCTCGAAAAATATTTATGCAGAGGAGAAAATTGCACTTTCAAAATTGGATTATACCGAAGCTCAGCTTTCAAAAACTCTGTCTGAACAAAATCCCTCGCTTCTCAAGATGAACAGTATGATTGAAATGAACCAATCCGAGATTCAAGCAAACAACAAAGAGTTAATTCCCGATTTAATGCTTTCGGGAATGATAATGAGAATGCCAAGAGGAATGCTGCTCACATCTAAGACACCGACCGCCATGATCGATGGTTCAGGTAAAACCGAAATTATGTTTGGATTAATGGCGTCGATAAATCTTCCGTTTGCACCCTGGTCGTCGAAAAAGTTCACTGCAAAAGAGGAAGAGCTTCTCGCAAGTATAAAGGGAATCGAGCACGAAAAATCTGATATGGAAAGAGAAATGAATTCAGCATTGAAAAATTCTCTGGTTAAATTAAGAACCTCAAACGACTTGATCCTTCTTTATTCGAAGAACGTAATCCCATCTTATGAACTTGCGGCAGAAGCTCAAGCTTCCGCTTATCAAAATAATCAGACAACTATCAATACAGTTTTGGATACTTACAGAATGCTTCTGATGCAAGAAATGAATTATTTTATGTCGCAAGCCGATTACCAAATGGCAATTGCAGAAATTGAGATGATGATTGGAAAAGAATTGAAAATTGAGAATGGAGAATGGTAAAAGGAATATGGAAAATGAAAGATGGGAAATGGTTAATGTAAGATGGAAAATGGTGAATGTGAGATGGGAAATGGTTAATGTAAGATGGAAAATGGTGAATGAATTAGATCGGGCAACTGAGCAACCAATTTCCGAACATGGTTTATTAACGATTAAAAAGACTTTTAAGGAGACTTTATATGGATCCTAAAACTGAAGAATTATTAAAT
>CAZNDS010000087.1:8091-10992 GCA_964571865.1 uncultured Ignavibacteriaceae bacterium
AAAAAGACTTTTAAGGAGACTTTATATGGATCCTAAAACTGAAGAATTATTAAATAGAACCTTTGAGTTTGGTTTAGCAGTATTAATTCTTTTAAATAAACTGCCCAAATCGAAAGTTAATGACATTATTGTTTACCAGCTCGGAAAGTCATCAACGTCTATTGGGGCAAATTACGAAGAAGCTCAAGCTGCTGAATCCAAAGAAGATTTTATTCATAAAATCTCAATCGTCTTGAAGGAAGCAAGAGAATCAAATTACTGGTTGAGACTCTTGAACAAATTAGTATTAGAAAAAAATCTCTCAATTGAGATAAAAAAAATTCTAAATGAGAGCTTTGAACTGAAGCAAATATCTGCTTCAATTAAAATTAAATCAATTAAAAATAAGAAAAACATTAATGGATAGATGAGATGATGCAAACCAACATTTTCCATCTTCCATATAACATTTTACATATGAGGAATTATGTCATGAAACTTATATTAATAATCTTAGTTGCAATCAGCGTTTTGGTTGCCAGTTGCGGTTCAAACGAATCGCACGAAACAAAAGCTCATGCATCAGAGCAGAGTACGTTATACTACTGCCCGATGCATCCGAACGTGACATCGAACAAACCGGGAGTCTGCCCAATTTGTCACATGGATTTGGTAAAGAAATCAGATTCCGAATCAATGTCTGCCGAGACAGAGAATATGATATCATTAACGAATTCAAAGATCGTTTCGGCAAATGTTTACACGGTTAAAGTCAAAAGAGAAAACATCAATAAGATAATCTCTTCATACAGCTATCTCGATTTTGCCGAACCGAACAGAAAACAGATCACTGCACGATTCAATGGACGAATAGAAAGACTCTTCGTAGATAAAACCGGCGATTATGTCAAAAAAAATCAGCCCTTGTTTGAAGTTTACAGCCCGGATTTAGTGCAAGCTCAAAACGATTATTTGATTGCTTTGAGATCTTCAATGAACGGCAGCACTTCAATGGAGAATAAATCTTTACTGAATTCGGCAAGAAAGAAATTGGAACTTTTTGGCATCACCGATGAACAAATAGAGAATCTGGGAAGAAATAAGGAAATTAAGCTTACTATTGCATATTATTCTCCATTCAGTGGAACGGTAATCGAGAAAAAAATCCAAGAGGGAAACTATATCAATGAAGGAAACGTTTTATATGACATAGCAGAGCTGTCAACGCTATGGAATATTGCAGAAATATATGAAAACGATTTACAATTCATTAAAGTCGGCGATAAAGTTAAACTCCGGCTCGATTCTTATCCGAATGAAACATTTGAAGGAAAGGTTAATTTGATTTATCCAGTGGTGAACTCTCAGACACGTACAGTTAAAATTCGCAGTGCATTTTCAAATTCACAAGGAAAATTAAAACCACAAATGTATGGAGAAACCAGTTTTGAAAAGAATCTTGGTGCAAGTCTAACCGTCCCGGAAAACGCAGTATTATTAACAGGCAAAAGAAATATCGTGTGGATAAAATCCGGCGAAGGAATGTACGAACTGCGCGAAGTTAAGCTTGGAGTAAAATATAATGGAATGTATCAAATTCTTTCAGGCTTAAATGAAGGGGAAGAAGTTGCGGCAACCGGTGCATATCTGATCGACTCCGAAAGTCAGTTGAAGAGCGGATCCGGTTCAACTCATCAGCATGGCGATGGTGCATCAATGTCCAATCCTAAAATCGAAAAAAAGAGCGAGCCGCCCAAGAAAGAAACTCATCAAAAACATTCTTCTGAACATGTAAAGAGTGAGAAAAAAATATTTAACGAAGTCTGTCCAATTCTTGGCGAGCCGATATCTGACAGGGCGCCCGTAGTCGAATACAAAGGAAAGCTCATTGGCTTTTGCTGCAAAGGATGTGATAAAAGTTTTACCGCCGATCCGGAAAAGTATATGAAAAATTTAAGTGCAGACGGGAAAAAATTTATTGGACAAATTGAAGATGAGGAATAATTAATAATAATAATAACCAATGGAGAAAAAAATGATTAAACTAACGCGTCTCATGATTATTGTTCTTGCAATTGTTTTTACTGCATCAATAACGATTGCACAGGAAAAACAGAAAGTAATGGACAAGGTCGAGAAAAAATCCGAAATGAAAATGGATGATCATAAAGATCACCATAAAATGGAAAAGGAATCCAAGACAATAATTGACAAAGATTCCGAGGCAAAAATATGGAATGCTTATTGCCCGGTAATGGGCGATGAAGTTGATCCCGAAGGCAAAACCGTCGTGTACAAAGATAAGACAATCGGTTTTTGCTGCGGCGGATGTATTAAGAAGTTCAACAAGGATCCGGAGAAATTCTTAAAAAACCTCAGTCCGGATGGTAAAACCTATAAAAAGAACTAAATTAAAACTCCAGGATGCCAAGTGTGTTGAATCTTAACATACTTGGCTTTCTTGGCAGCTTGGCGTTAAATTAAAAAAAGATTATATGAAAACATCAGAACTTAAAATCGAAGGTATGAGCTGCAATCACTGTGTGATGGTGGTTAAAAGTGCTCTCATGAACTTAGGAATCACTAATCCTGAAGTCGAAGTTGGGAGGGCAAAATTTCAGTACGATGAAACTTTGATCGATGAATCGCAAATTCTATTGGCTATTGAAGAAGACGGCTACAAAGTGATTCAGGATTAATTGTCTTGCCAGAAAAAGTAAAAATAAAAATTGATTCAGAACTCAAACTCCCGATAGAAGGGATGACGTGTGCAAGCTGCGTACTGCGAATAGAAAAAGCTCTGAAAAAAGTTGATGGTGTTGGCGAGGCGGTTGTAAACTTAGCTACAGAACAAGCCTCGATAAAATTCAATTCTGAATTAACCGATAAGCTCAAGCTCAAAGAGACAATTGAAAAAGTTGG
>CAZNDS010000088.1:0-10878 GCA_964571865.1 uncultured Ignavibacteriaceae bacterium
AATGCACCGGATCCCCAGCCGGAAAGTGCATCCCTTCATGTTTTCTCTGATGCAATCAATAAATCGGATATCGATTATGAAAATTATGGTGAAGAAGGAAAACCTATTGTAATGGTTGATGCGATCAATCATGCAATGCGCGAAGAGATGGAAAAGAATTCAAGGATTTACGTATTCGGTGAGGATATAGCCGATGGTAAGGGAGGAGTATTTTCAGCGACCAAAGGATTGTCTTGAAGATTTGGAAATGAAAAAGTATTTAATTCGCCATTAGCAGAAGCGAGCATCGTTGGCGTTGCTATCGGAATGGCTCAACGCGGATTAAAGCCGGTGGTTGAAATTCAATTTGCGGATTATATTTGGCCTGCAATGCAGCAGATCAGGGATGAACTTGCATTAGTACGTTACCGTTCGAATAATGCGTGGTCAGCACCCGTCGTTATCAGAACTCCTTGCGGCGGATTTATTCACGGAGGTCATTATCACAGCCAGAATATTGAATCGTTTTTTGCTCACTGCCCGGGAATTTATATCGCTTATCCTTCCAATGCCTCAGATGCGAAGGGTTTATTAAAAACGGCAATTCAGCTTGACGATCCGGTTCTGTTTCTTGAACATAAAGGATTGTACCGTCAATCATATGCAATGAGCAGCGAGCCTGGAAAAGATTATTATCTCCCATTCGGGAAAGGAAAAATTAAACAAGCAGGAGACGATTTGACCATTGTAACCTGGGGTTCAATGGTGAATGAATCGATCCAAGCTTCCAAAAATTTTTCGGATTCCTCAATTGAAGTGATTGATATCAGAACAATTGTTCCGTTGGATAAGGAATTAATTCTAAAGAGTGTGAAAAAGACTGGAAAGGTTTTAATCATACATGAAGATACCTTGAGCGCCGGATTCGGAGCGGAGATAGCTGCAATCGTCTCGGAAGATGCTTTCGAGTATTTGGATGGACCGATCAGACGAGTCGGAGCAAAGGACACGCCGATTCCGTATCATCCGAATCTTGAGAACTATATTCTTCCTACTAAACCGGTTATTGTTAATGCAATAAAAAAATTATTAGAATTTTAAATTGGAGTTAAAATGAAGATCGATGTTGTAATGCCGAAAATGGGTGAGAGTGTAAACGAAGGGACGATCATAAAATGGCACAAGCAAAAAGGGGATAAAATCAGCAAGGATGAGATTTTATTTGAGATCAGCACGGATAAAGTTGATACTGAGATCCCTTCTCCATCGGCTGGAATATTATCGGAAATCAAAGTGTTTGAGCAGGAAACCGTGCCGGTCGGATCGGTTGTGGCGATTATAGATTCCGGAAACGGTGTTGAGATAATTTCCGAAACAAAAAACATTGATGCGACCGAAACTCCGGTCGAAGCAAAGCAAAAGGGGGACTTGATAGATGTAATCATGCCAAAGATGGGTGAAAGCGTTACTCAAGGGACGATTTTAAAATGGCATAAAAACGTCGGTGATAAAGTTAAAAAAGATGAGACACTGTTTGAGATAAGTACCGACAAAGTTGATACTGAAGTGCCTTCTCCGGTCGAAGGAGTTTTATCAGAAATAAATGTCAATGAACAGGAAACGGTTGATGTTGGAGTCGTAGTAGCAAAAATATCTCCGTCGGGTTTTGTTCTAAAAATTTCTCAAAAAGAAGAAAAAAAGAAAAGTGAGGAAAAAGATATCGAACCGGTAGCAGTTGCCGCAGATGCACCATTAAAATTCGAACCAAAAGAAAAAACATCCGAAAGGAATAGATTCTATTCTCCGCTTGTTATGAATATTGCTCGCAAAGAAAATGTTTCATTTGACGAACTTGAGATGATCGAAGGTTCGGGAATCGGTGGACGGGTCACAAAAAAAGATATATTAGGATATTTATCATCCGGAAGAAAATTTTCTTCTTCTGAAATGGTGATACCTGATTCAAGACCCGCAGCGGAAACTTATAAATTTCAGCCTGGAGAAAAAATTAAAATTGAACCGCTTGATAATATGCGGCAATTAATAATGGAGCATATGGTGAAAAGCCGCGACACTTCCGTGCATGTCGCCGGAATCCAGGAAGTGGATATGTTAAAAGTTCATAACTATATCCAAAAAAACAAAGATGCATTTCTCGAAAGGGAGGGTGTTAAATTAACATACATGCCCCTTATCATAGACGCTGTTGTCAAAACTTTGAAGGAATTTCCACACGTAAATGCATCAATCGATGGTAAAAATATAATTATAAAGAATTTTATCAATATCGGAATGGCGGTTGCGCTTGAGCCAATGGGATTGATCGTCCCGGTTATTAAAGCTGCAGATGAAAAAAATATTGTCGGACTCGCAAAGGCAGTTTATGATTTAGGAATAAGAGCCAGGAATAAAAAACTGAGTCCCGATGAAGTTAGAGATTCAACTTTCACGATCACAAATTATGGAGTATTTGGAACGCTGTTTGGTAATCCAATAATTAATCAACCTGAAGTTGCAATACTCGGAATCGGAACAGTTACGAAAAAACCTGTTGTAATTGAAGTCGATGGAGAAGATACAATTGCAATCAGACCGATGATGTATATTTCACTTTGCCACGATCATCGTTTAGTTGATGGCGCACTAGCCGGAAAATTCATGATGCGTTTGAGAGAGTATCTAGAAAATTTTGATGGGTAAACGATGATTATTAGAGTTTAGGATTCGCTTAATACCACGGTTTTTAAATTAAAATAATATAGTTATTTTTGGATAAAACACAGGTGTAAAATGCAAAATGTCGAAGGAATTCTTTCTGAGTTAGGATTTACTGGGATTGAAGATGCAGCAAAAAAACATGCTTAGCTTCTGATTTCCGGTAAAGTTGCAAAATATGAAGCTGAGTCTATTTTTTATGAGAAAAAATATAATTGCGATTATCCTGCATTCGAGAAACATTTAAAAGAAAAAGTTAATGAGGAAAACTTCGATGAGGAAGATGACCTCCTCGAATGGCGATTTGCATATGAACAATTAACTAAATACAGAGAGCAAATCGTCCGACTGAAGCGCTGAATCATCTACAACTGTGAACTTGGAAGATGTTTTAATTGAGATCACTGATAAAATTAGAACTAAAGCAAAATAGAATTTGATAAACACACATCAAAAAAAATACAAAAAAGAGATTGAGTCTTCCCGAGCTAATCCTGGGAAAAGACCGGACTGGCTCAAGGTAAAGATGCCGTCTGGTGAGAATTATGTGGATGTGCTAAATTTAGTTAAGAATTATAATCTCAATACTGTTTGCGAAGAGGCACGATGTCCAAACATTGCCGAATGCTGGAACAACCGAACTGCAACATTTATGATATTGGGAGATATCTGCACACGAAGCTGCGGATTTTGCTCCGTAAAAACAGGTATGCCATCATTTCTCGATACAGATGAGCCGCGTCGTGTCGCCGAAGCGGTAAATCAACTCAATCTTCGTCATTGTGTGATTACATCTGTAGATAGAGATGAACTGGCTGATGGCGGGGCGTCTATTTATTCAGAAACTGTTAGAAGGACAAAAGAATTGAATCCAGATTGTACTATAGAAATCTTGATTCCTGATTTCAAGGGAGATAAAAGCTCTTTTGAAATCATAATGCAAAATCCTCCTGACATCCTCAGTCACAATGTAGAAACTGTCCCGCGTCTGTATGATGTAGTGCGTCCGCAAGCAAAATATTCCCGCAGTTTGGAGCTTCTGCGTTGGTTTAAATCCAAAAATCTTAGAACAAAATCCGGTTTAATGGTCGGAATTGGGGAAACTAATGAAGAAGTATTCCAGGTACTTGAAGATTTGTTCGAGAACGGATGCGATATTGTAACAATAGGGCAATATTTGCAGCCGACGAAAGTTCATCTTCCGGTTCAGCGTTTTGTTTCGCTGGAAGATTTTCGTAATTTTGAACAAGTTGGATTAAAAATTGGACTAAAAATTGTTGAATCTGCACCACTTGTCAGATCTTCTTATCATGCAGATAAGCACGAACGAGAAAATAGCTTCATTCAGATCGATTACCATTCAGTGTAATCTGCCTGTAAATTTTCAGAGAAAGGTTAAAGATGGCTAAAGCAAAAGGAGATATCTTTGTCGATATCGAGAAATGCAAGGGCTGTGAATTATGCATCGTTGCATGCACACAAGATTCGCTCGTCCTTTCGGATAAAATTAATAAAAAAGGTTATCACTATGTTGTCAAGATAAAAGATAATTGCACAGGCTGTGTGAATTGTGCATTAGTTTGTCCCGAAGCAATTCTAAAAGTGTATCGTAAAGTCGATGGAAAAAAAGAACAAGTTGCAACTGTTACAAATGTCAAAAAAGATATGACAGTGGAGGTGAGTTAGCATGGGTGATGTAAAATTGATGAAAGGAAATGAAGCACTCGCCGAAGCTGCGATTCGGGCCGGTTGCGACGCATATTTTGGTTATCCCATCACGCCTCAATCGGAAGTGCTTGAGTATTTATCCCGCGAACTTCCGGAAAGGAAAAATGTTGGGATGAAAATTCTTCAAGCCGAAAGTGAAGTCGCAGCAATAAATATGATTTATGGTGCAGCAGGTGCAGGAAAAAGAGCAATGACCACTTCATCGAGTCCTGGAATAAGTTTGATGCAGGAAGGATTATCTTACATTGCAAGTGCAGAGCTTCCGTGTCTCCTCGCAAATATTAATCGGGGTGGTCCTGGTTTAGGAACAATCCAGCCTGCTCAAGGTGATTATTTTCAATCGACCAAAGGAGGAGGACATGGCGATTATCATTTAATTGTGCTGGCTCCATCGAGTGTGCAGGAAATGGCCGATCACGTCAGACTCGGATTCGAACTAGCCGATAAATACAGAAATCCCGTAATGATTCTCTCAGATGGAGCGATTGGGCAGATGATGGAAAAAGTTGAGCTGCCTGAGCAAATCTCAGATTTAATAGTCGATAAACCCTGGGCGACTGTCGGAAAACCGAAAAGCCGCGAAAGAAATATAATTACTTCTCTGCATATCGATCCGCATGAAATGGAAACGATCAATCTTCGTTTGCAAGAAAAATACAGAGTAATTAAGAAAAACGAAGTTCGTTATCAATCATTTGAGATTAACGATGCCGAATATCTGATAGTAGCTTATGGATTAGCTGCAAGGATTTGTCAGAAAGTTGTCGAACTACTTCGCGAGCAGAACGTAAGGGTTGGATTGATCAGACCGATTACTCTTTTCCCATTTCCATCTGAAATTATTAATCAAGTTGGATCGAGAGTAAAAGGAATTCTCGATGTCGAAATGAATGCTGGACAAATGATAGAAGATGTTCGTTTGGCAGTTGATGGTAAAACAAAAGTAGAATTTTATGGTCGTATGGGAGGAGTCATTCCAACACCTGAGGAAATTTTGGAATATTTCAAAAAGATTTTTTTGAAAGGGGAAAGTAAATGAGAGATAAAAATGATGTTTTAATTGATGATCAGGTTATTGTGTCCGAAGATATCTGCAGAGTTGAAAATTTAGTTTACGAGAAACCAGATACTTTAACAGACACAGTAATGCATTACTGTCCGGGCTGCGGACATGGAGTTGCGCATCGGATTATCATGGAAGTTGTTGATGAACTGGGAATTCAGGAAAATACCATCGGAGTTGCACCTGTCGGGTGTTCAGTGTTTGCTTATCATTACATGAATATTGATATGCAGGAAGCTGCACATGGACGGGCTACAGCAGTTGCAACTGGAATTAAGAGAGTATTGCCTGATAAATTCGTCTTCACTTATCAAGGAGATGGAGACCTCGCAGCAATTGGCACTGCTGAGACAATACATTCAATAAATCGCGGCGAGAACTTTTTAATTGTGTTTATTAATAATGCAGTTTATGGCATGACCAGCGGGCAGATGGCGCCTACAACATTGGAAGGCATGACATCCACTACCTCTCCATACGGACGCGACGTAAAAACTATGGGGCACCCATTGAAAATCGCTGATATGATTTCCATTTTACCGGGTGCATATTATGTAACTCGTCAAGCAGTCAACACTCCTGCAAATGTTCGAAAAGCAAAAAAAGCGATTCAAAAAAGTTTCGAATATCAAAAACTCGAAAAGGGAACATGCTTTGTTGAGATTGTTTCAAACTGTCCGTCTAATTGGAAATCGACTCCAATTGAATCAAATAAATTTGTAGTAGAAAAATTAATTCCATTTTATCCTCTTGGGGATATTAAGGTACCGAAGGGGTAAGTTAATGAAAGAAGAAGCAATTTTTTCTGGATTCGGTGGTCAAGGCGTTCTATCTATGGGAATGGTACTTTGCTATGCCGGGATGAAAGAAAATAAAGAAGTCTGTTTTATGCCCTCTTATGGACCCGAAATGAGGGGCGGCACCGCAAATTGTATCACAATCGTATCAGATAAATCTATTAGTTCACCGATAATTTCACGATTTGATACTGTTGTAGCTCTTAATCAACCGTCAGTTGATAAATTTGAAAATGCTGTGAAATCCGGCGGAGCTTTAATTTACGATAGTACGAATATTATTAACCCGCCGACAAGAAGTGATATAAAGATTTACGCAATTCCTGGAAGCGAAGAAGCTGTTAAGATGGATAATATGAAAGTTCTTAATATGATTATGCTTGGCGCTTTTCTGAAAGCAAGAGGAACTGTTAGTTTGGACTCAACAATTCTTGGATTGAAGGAAATACTTCCCGAAAGGTATCATAAGCTTATCCCGCTTAATAGAAAAGCTCTGGAGGCAGGCATGAGTTTCGTGAATAATTAGATTTATTTAAAGAAAAAAAAGCTGTTGTGATAATTCAACAGCCTTTTCGTTTTAAATATCCTGCGGTCAAATCACTTCAAGTAGATCATCTTCTTCGTTTCTACAAAATCGCCAGCACGAAGCTGGTAGAAGTATATTCCGGTAGGTAATTGATAATTGTCCGTCAGCTGACGGATTGAAAATTGAGAATTATAATTACCAGGCTTAAGTTCTTTGTCTATAAGCGTTGCTACTTCTATCCCAAGCACATCATAAACTTTTAATGTTACATAACTTAATTTTGCAATTTGAAATTTGATATTTGAATTGCCGTTGAACGGATTTGGATAATTCTGGTAAAGTGCAAGTTTATTCGGTATAAAATTTTGCTCATCATCCACGCTTGTAGCTGGTTCAAAATCAGTATAATATCTTGGAAGAAGCTGATATCCATCATTCACTATTGAGGTTGAACTGCTGAACTGTGAACCGATTCCGATTATATTTCTTGGCCATACCGGTTCTGGATTATTGTCGATATCGGTATCGCTATCGATTCTTAAATCCAATACTTCAGTCCCTTGAGAAATTACAATTGTCGCACTATTACCAGCGGTAGGCCATGTTCCGCTTGATTTGTTCACATTGTTAAATTTAATAAGTACAGATTCATAAGCTTCAGGATTTCCCTTATACTCATCAAATGTTAGGATTATTGGACTTGGAAGCGTTCCAGTTCCCAATTTCACAAGGTTTCCATCGCTTGAGTGTGAAATTTGTGTCAATCCTCTGAATTGTCCGATTGCGCCGGTAACTTCAACGCTGTCACCGAGCTGTAAAGATGGGAGTGTAGTTCCTGCCCGGAATATATTTATTCCAGCATTAGCTTGCTGGATGTAATACGAAAAGTTAGTCGTTTGATAATTTGGACCAATTACTACGCCACGAAGTTTTACATTTTGACCAATTTTATCAGGAATCAAATCACCATTTAAATCTTCTCTCGCTTCAGCAATTGTAAGGAATGGAATCGGCGTGTCGTTATCTTCAATTGTCAATGTGAAGGTTGAAGGTAAACCAATCTCTGCATTCGTTCCACCGCTAACATTCTGAAGTGTAAAGATAATCGTTTCATCGCTTTCGATGTCCGTATCATCAACGATGTAAATGGAGATTGAAACATTTCCGCTGCTTCCAGCAGGAAAAGTCAAAGGAATTGTAGTAGATGGGCTTAGATAATCTGTCCCAAAAACTGCTGTTCCTCCTGTAATAACAGCGTTAACAGTTGTGGCATTTGTTGGACTTGGATTCGTAATTGAAACATCTATTAAAATAGCTCCAATATTTTCAGCTACTGATCGACTTGCAGAGGTGAACTGAACTTTTGTGTTTGGAGGAGTTCCCCGCAACGTACTGATATACGCAGAGTTGGAGGCGTTATTTCCTTGACCCCAAACTAAAATAGCAGAAGTTGAATCAGCGTCTGTTCCATTGTAATCAGTAATGCTTGATGTCGAATTTTTAGCAAAAATATATTTTCCTGTCGGCGAAGTACCGGTTGATCTTAGCTTTGGTTCGGGCGAAGAATTGAACTGAGTACCTGCCGATCCTCCCGCCAAAACATGAATGCTGCCAGTTACTCCTGCACCTGTTGTATCTGAACTAGCGGCTTTAACCATTACCATCTCAGTTGTAGCAATATCAAATGTTCCACTGCGTGAAATAAAGTAGGTAGAATTTTTTAAACCGATATCGAGAGAAAAATCTGAGGAAATAATGTCTGCAGCTGAGTTATCATTTCTTAAAACTATTAGAGTTCCAGATGGAATATTCTGCCATAATGAAATATTTCTGAACTCGAATTTTCCACCACCGTCACTTGCCATGCTTGAGGAAAAATCCTTAATTATCATTCCTCTCATATCAAGATTGTTTTGCACTGCTAAAAGTTCAACGATATCTCCTACACCATTTGCGGCCCCACTATTAAAATATTTATTTACAACAACGCTTTGGGCATTCGTAAGGCAATACGTTGATAGGATTATTAAAAAAAAGTTGATAACAATTTTCATTTTTTCTCCGAACAATGTTTTATGTTAATTTCCAGTTGTGATGTTGATTATTTAGAAGGTGATTAGCAAATCTACTCAGCGGCTTGAACGGTTCAAGCAATACTGGATTAATTCAAATGCAATTTAACTCTTAAATAGGTTTTGATGCAAACTTTATTTTCTCAAAAAGATGTTGTATTATTGATTAAATTATTTGTATGGAAAAACCAAGAGTATTATACATCGAAGATCATGTTGATTCAGCTCTTCTAGTCAAGACGTTACTGAAAAATATTTGTGATGTGTATTTCACTGAAGACTTTGAAGAAACGTTTGATTTTCTGCCAAAGAATAAGGTGGATTTGATTCTACTTGATATTAATCTTCCTGGGGAAAAAAATGGTATTGAGGTTTTAAAAGTACTTAAATCGGACAAGAACTATTCAAAATTACCAGTTATTGCACTAACTGCCTATGCTATGGCAGGGGATAGGGAGAGATTGTTAAAAGCTGGCTGCGATGATTACATAGGCAAGCCAATGAATAGAAATGAGCTGATTGAAAAAGTGAAAAAGCATTTGAAGCTGGATTGATTTTATCTCCTCAAATTTGGAAAAATTAAACCTAATCATTAAATTTGACGTCCAAATTTGAAGTTTGGATCCAGAGTGTTCATTCTCATTGTGTACAACCTGCGCCCGTAGCTCAATGGATAGAGCATCAGCCTTCTAAGCTGGGGGTTATTGGTTCGAGTCCAATCGGGCGTACGAACTAAAATCAATTATCAATTGTTGTAATTAGATATTTGCATTTTGATTTTTGAATTGTTTTATGGTGAGCGTAGCTCAGTTGGCAGAGCGCCAGATTGTGGCTCTGGTGGTCGTGGGTTCAAGTCCCATCGCTCACCCAAACATTGAAATTTTGGCCCTATCGTCTAATGGTTAGGACACCGCCCTTTCACGGCGGTAATATGGGTTCGAATCCCGTTAGGGTCACAAGAGAGAGCTCTTTTATTTGAAGGGTTGAAAAATAACAAAAACATTTTTATGAAATATTATGAAGCTCCAAAAAAATCTCGCACTAAGTGAAAGCGGATTCGCCTTTCACTCATCTACTGGTGATACTTTCATTCTAAACGATTCCGCAAATTTCATTTTACATTTAATACAAACTGGAAAAAATGAAGATGAAATTCTGAATTCAATGATAGATGAATTTGAAGTTGAAAAAAACACTGCAGAAAAAGATCTGAAAGATTTTATTTCCCAAATCAAAAATTTTAATCTTATCGAGTCAGAATGAATATTGCCGTAACTGGATTGAATAATACAGATAATCCGGGTCCTGGAGTACCTGTAATTCGTTCGTTAAAAAATCATCCCAAGTTCAATGGAAAGGTCATCGGACTTCATTACGATAATCTCGAACCGGGAATTTATATGGATGATATAAAGGTTAAGTCCTATATGATTCCTTATCCATCGGATGGCACTGAAAATCTTTTAAAAAGATTGCAATACATCCATGAGAAAGAGAAAATCGATGTAATTATTCCAACTCTCGATTCAGAGTTGTATGGTTTTATTAGGATCGATGATAGTCTGCGAGCAATGGGGATAAAAACTTTTCTTCCAACTTTGGATAATCTTGAAGTTCGTTCTAAAGAGCGGCTTTTTGAATTTGGAAAAACTTACGGGATCAACGTTCCAAAACAAGAGTTAGTCACTTCACTGAATGAATTGAAAAAAGCGGCAGAGAGTTTAAAATATCCGGTTGTAGTCAAAGGAGTTTTTTACGAAGCATTCATTTGCCACTCATTTGAACAAGTCGAATCAAGCTATTACCGTTTGTTGAATAAATGGGGTTTGCCGATTATCCTTCAAGAATTTTTAACCGGTGATGAATATAATGTCGCAGCAGTAGGGGATGGAAATGGAAGAACAATCGGTGCAGTAGCTATGCGAAAATTATATATCACCGACAAAGGTAAAGGCTGGGCAGGAGTAACTATCGGCGATGATAAATTGATAGATATGA
>CAZNDS010000089.1:0-10872 GCA_964571865.1 uncultured Ignavibacteriaceae bacterium
CCGACGGATGATCCGTCAGCTAATGGAAAATTATTAACGATCTTCGACGCCGTTCTCCAGACTGCTTGCAGCAGGAAAGCTCTGGCGAGACAGATTTGTGATTTGAGGTTGGTGATTTATGATTTGAGATTTGTGATTTATGATTTTAGATTTATGAGCCGAATCTACACTTCGCAAAACTTGCCTGCTAAACATTCGGCAAGCAGGCGTTTCGTGTAGTGAAGCTATAAAGGTGTAGTTGGATGAATAAATATTTAGATTGATATAAAAATTAGAATTCACAAATCTCTTCAACAACGTCTCCAGAGCAGGCTCATTTATAATTTGATCTCCACCTGCAGACTGAGCTTGTTATCCAAATTATTATTTATCTCAGAATCGCCGGAGCTAATTTTTTTAACGTCATCTCTGTAAGTCTCTGCATACTTAAAAGAGATCTTGAGCATGCGCCATATCTTATATTGGGCAACAACGTACCATCGCATTCCACGTCCATATAATCCAGGATTGAAAAGAACTCCGGTCAGATCGTTTTCAAATTCATAGACGCGTGAGTCGTAAGATTGTGTTTGGAAGTAAATGAATCGCGAACTGATCCTTAAATTTCGGAAAGGTTCAATCCGCACATCACCAAACGCTAAATAACCGACCTCATGGGGATTTAATTTTGTGTAATATACGTCAACTATTTCTGTCCTGAATCTCAAACGTGCATTTGATGTTAAGACTTTCTGCACTTCGAAACGAAGATTCTGCTGCAACCGATTTAACGAGAACCGCTGAGTCCGCTTGAATTCATCCAATCCTTTTTGGTTAAGCTCTTTATTTTCATGCTTGTATCGGATAAGAAAAGTCGTCCCGGAAAAAGTCGGTGAAACATATTCGGTCAAAAACTCATATCCTTTCGTCAGTGTGCGGTCATTCGTCAATGGATATGGAAAATAGAAATGATCGTAATAGAAATTTACTTTTCCGTAACGGGTTGTGAGCTTAACGCCGGAGTAAATTCCAGTTTCATTCCGAGTTGGGCCGTTCCGCTCACCGAATCCATATCCATGAAGGTTTAGAAATCGTGCCGGATAATTTCTAAACAAGATAACAAAATCGATTGCTCTTCCGATTCCGGATTGCAAGCCGATAATCGAAGCAAATACGTTGTTCTTATCGCGGGAAACCTCGCCGTAAATATTCAGTGTTTCATAGTATGCGTTAAAATCAAACGATGTATAATTGTACGAATCATCAAAATTTTTGAAACTCGTATTCAATGCTAAAGAATTATTGAACCTGCTTTGATAGTGCATCAATCCAAAACCGATTCGTCTGCTCAGTTGATAATCTATCCTTCCGCCGAACATTTTTTCGTTCGATTGATTTTTCTTTCGCTGTTCACTATCCGAGCGGTGATATCCATCAGTCGGTCTGCTCGAAATAAATCCTGTCAATGTATCTATATTTGCGTCGAATGTATTCGAAGAATAGAACGCATGAAGTATGAAATCTGAATATTTAATTGAGCCTGCAGCACCGCGGAAAAACTGATTTTCGTCAGAACTTGTGTATGGAATAACTCCGCTCCCTTTTTTCTTTATCGGATAGATTGCATCCGCACCTTTTGAGAAACCAATTTGTCTCCACAACGTTAATCCCTGCCCAAATTCGAGAACATAATCTCCTACAGCAAAATTTTTAATTATGCCGATATCGTTAACGCTCAAATTTCCGCTGTAGAAATCGGTCAGACTTTTTTCTCCTGCATCTTTCTCAGCCAGCAGATTCAATTTGAAAGTTTTATCGTAAGCAAGCTTTAGTCTCTGATATTGCTTGATAGGTGAGTCATAGAATTTTCCGGTAGTAAAAGCTTTTCTTCTTTGCAAATCTGAAGTTGTCCGCGAACGGATTTCAATATCTGTCAATTGAGAAAAGCTTTTTCTTTGGACTTCTTCCCAAACATTCTGCTCTTCATCGAATTTTGCGAATCGGGCTTTATCGATTATTAAATATGGTTTGATCTTAGCAAAAAGTTCTTTGGTCATTCCCGGTACATTGTTCAATTCGCCGATAGTGTAGTAGTTACCATATTGCCCGCGATATTTTATTATGTCATCAGCCAATTGCGGGCTGATAAATGGAATTTTAGTTAAGTCGTCGATTGTAGCACGATTCACTTCAATCGGATTTTCAAGCAGATGCTCAACCATTTCATAGGCTTGAGTCTCTTCAGTGTCTTCAATTATTTCCTCAAAGATTTCTTCGAATTCATTTTGAACTGAAGTTTCTGTCGTATCTACAATCTGTCCGATTGATTTTGAGGGAAGAAAGAACATACAGAAACAAAAGGCAATGAATTTGACTGAGCTTAAACAAAATTCTGTTCGGGGAAAAATTCTAAATCCAAAATTCGAATTTCTAAACAGTGTAAAAAATATTTTTATCATAGCATTAAAACTTAAAATCAATTCCGAATAAGTGAGTTAAACCGAGATCGAGATGGGATGAAACAGCATAATTAATTTGAAAAATCGAATAGCTTACACCAAATCCACCTGCAAATTTTGAAGGAGAGTTATTGTAACCGAATCTGATAGCAAACATTTCAAGAAGATTATACTCAAGTCCAAATTTTAGATTGAACGGATATCGCAAATCTTTTTCAATTTCAAAGCCGAGTAAAATATTTTTCAATGGGAGGTAAGAAAATCCTCCGCGGAAAATCTGCGGAAGCTTATCTTTTGCCTCTCCCCATGTCGGTCGATTTAAATTCACGGCAGCGAATCCTATTTTCACAACATCACTCAAATGAGCAAGGAATCCGAGGTCTACTCCAACATTTGCATCATTTCCATAATTCTGTATCGAAAGAGTATTATACTTAATACGAATCCCTGCATAAAAATTCGGCAGAAAATTTTTAGCGTAACTTAATGAGAACGAATTTTCCCTATACAGCTCAAAGCCATAGGTTTGTGCAGATACGCCAAGATTCCCAAATGAAAATGATTCCACATATGAAATTGCTCCAGTGGCAAATTCGCTCATCCCAAAAGGTGAAGGGGAATAAAATGCACCAACGCTTCGAGAACTTAATTGGGCAATGCCTGCAGAATTATAAAAAACACTCCAATGATCGTCTGCAATCGCTGTAAATGAGTTAGCCATTCCGTTTTGCCTTGCTCCTGGTTGACTCTGAGCGTATCCATTCCTGCCGAGAATAAAAATGGAACTAAGAATAATCAAATAAGTTAGAGATTTTGAAATTGTCACACGAATCCTTTTGTTAAAGTTGAAGCATAATATTCAAAATGATATATTAAATCAAGAAAATTGATTAAACCAAATGAACAAATTTTACAAAATATTATTTGCATTATTCTTCATTTTCACTTCAATAGTTGATATTTCCAACGCACAAGAAATTCAACTGACGGTGAATATGAACGTCGAGCCTATTGCTGTTCAATATAAAGAAAATCTGGCTTCATTTAAGAATTTGATCGAAGATTATGTGAACAAAAATAGGTGGACAGATGTTAATTGGACAAGTCCAAAGATCCCGTTGAACATGTCAATACTTGTTCGTTCCGCAAGCTCATCAAATAGATACAATGCACAAGTTGTGATTACAAGCCAGCGCCCAATTTTTAATTCGCCGAAAGTCTCATTGATGTTAAAACACATGGACACAAATTGGGATTTTATTTATGACAAGAACCAAACTCTCTATTTTAATCCTAACATGTTCGATCCGTTGACAAGTTTCTTGGATTATTATGTTCACATTGCGCTCGGATTTGATTTTGATTCATATGAACCTGCTGGAGGTACGGCATATTTTACAAAAGCATTATCAATTGCAAACCAAGGCGCATCATCGAGCTTTTCAGCCGGCTGGCAGAAAGGCGAAACAACTTTTTCACGATCGGATTTCGTTTCAGAAATCCTCAACGAAAAATTTCAAGACTTTCGTAAAAGTTATTTTGAATATCATTACAACGGTTTAGACATGCAGTCTGAGGAACCCAAAGCCCCAGCAGCACAACTTGTGAACTTTATTAAAACAATCGAAGATTTAAGAGCAAAAGTATTTTCGAGAAGCACACTGCTGCGGGTATTTTTCGATACAAAATATCTTGAGTTCTGCGAAGTCCTAACGAACCATCGTGATAAAAACATTTTTGAATCACTTAAAAAAATTGATCCTGCCCACATTTCAGCTTATGATGAACATAAAAAAAAGTAATCCATTTGTATTTTCACTTTTTCTAATTTTTCTATTTCAATTTAATCTGGCAAATGCGCAAGATGATTGGCAAATTTATTCTGCAGATTATCTCAACATTGCTTTCTCGCTCCCTTCAAATTGGGATGTTGATTTAAAGCAGGACGAAGTTTTTGCTGTAAGCACAGATAACTTGATAGGATTTTTGTTATTCCGTCCTTCCGCAGGATTGCAGGTTGAAGATTTCGCAATGGAGATAAAGAAAAAAATCCCATTCGAATCATTCGACCTTTTCATCCAGAATGAAGAAATTAAATTGAATAACTTTATGGCATTGATTTCAGAAGGTTCTGGATATGCAGTTGAATTTGACGAACAGCTTTATTTTTTCATTGTAGTTGTGCGCGATCCTATGAGACCGTTAATCGCATTTACTTTTTGTGTAGCGGATGATTTAATTCGGAATGAAAAAACGATGAAAGAAATACTTATGAGCTTTAGTAAAATTCACGAAAGATAATTAACGCAGAGTTAAGACAAAGCAGCCGGGATGATGATGCTGTATTTTATTTTTCTTCATTTCAGCTTCGTTTCTACTTCTAAACATACCTACTACAATTCTGTACTTACCATTTTCGGCATATTGAATAAATAACTCATCGGCCGGAATATCATCTGTCTGCTCAAGAAAAAGTTTAGCACTTCGCAGGTTAGAATAACTTGCGAGCTGGATCACGAATCCCGAAGCATTAACTCTTTTCATTTCCGAATTATAAAGTCCATAGTCGGAAATTGTCCCGACTGAAGATCGTTCTATCGGTTTTGATCTGAATCGTAAATAAATCTCATCCGATTCTAATTCCGGGACAGAGACACTTGACTTATCATCACTTGATTCAATCGGAGGATTTACTATTTCCAATCGAACGTAAATAGATCCAGGTCCGAGCATCCCCAATATTTTTCCCGCAGCGAATGACATATCAATGATTCTGTTTCGTGCAAAAGGACCGCGGTCGTTAATTCTGACAGTTACAGTTTTACTGTTGGCAACATTTGTAACTTTTACCCAAGTATTGAAAGGTAAATAAGGATGTGCTGCAGTCAATTTGTGCATGTCATAAACTTCACCATTTGAAGTTCTCTTGCCATGAAAATCATCCGCATAGTATGAAGCAAATCCTTCAGTCTCGTGCAGAACTTGAGCAGAGCTGGAGTTAAAGAAAAGAAATAAAATAATTGGGGTGTAAAAAAGAATCATGTTGAACTCATAGTATTAATATCTAATAAAACTTTCTGACTTAAATGTTTGAAGATTTAATTGGCAGTGATAGACAACTCTATTTTTAGAACAATAACTCACCCTAAATCCCTCTCTCCCGCCACAGCAACTATATTCAGTGGCAGGTAAAAAGAGAGGGACTTCATCACTCCTTCTCTTTGTAAGAGAAGGAGCTGGAGGATGAGTTTCGTTACCTAACATGACTCGTTTTTATACCCCTATAAAATAATTAATAAGTTTTGAGCAGTAAGCTTATATATGAATTTCATAGATTCTGTACTTTTTGTACAATTCACCTTCCATTAAAAGAGCGCCGCGATTCATCATTTCATTATCTTCGAGCACCCAGCCGGCTTCTCCAAGATCAATTCCTAATTCATGTGCACGATGGACAATTTCGTAATACATTACAGCATCTAATCCTCGTTTCTGATATTCCGGAATCACTCCGAGTGTAAGTACACGAGCCCAATTAATTTTCTTCTTTTGTGTTAACAGTTTTATAAATCCAAATGGGAAAAGATGTCCATTTAACTTTTTAAATATTTGATTATAATCCGGCATTGTCAACGAAAAGCCGATAACTTGTCCGTCGATCTCGCCAAAGAGAACCAATTCAGGAACAACAAGCATTTTCAGATCTTTTGCCATTGCATCAATTTCTTGATCGGTCATTGGAATGAATCCCCAATTTGGCGCCCATGCTTTGTTATAAACATGTTTGACCTTTTTGAGTTCTTCGTCAAAATTTTTCATGTCCAGTTGTGTGATTTTCAGATTATATCTTTTTTTTGCGACTTCCTGAACACGAGCAATTTTCTCAACGCTTGATACTTTATGATAGTCAAGTTTGTAGGCATACAGATCCTTAGCTTTCTTTAATCCATATCCTTCGCAGAGGTCTATGTAATATTCCGGATTATAGGTCATTAAAAGAACAGGTGAATATTGAAATCCCTCGATCAGCAATCCATACTCATCATTGCTTGATGGATTGGCAGGACCGCGCATCTCAGTCAATCCTTTTGATTTAAGCCAATCTTCAGCAGTTTTAAAAAGTGCATTAGCCACATCCTGATCATTTATCGATTCGAAGAATCCAAAAAAACCAACCTTATCATTATGAACCTTATTATGAATATCATTTTTTATTGCGGCAATTCTTCCAACGAGTTCACCATTTTTCTCCGCTAAGAACATATCCATTTCAGCATGCTGGAAGAATGGATTCTTATCTTTGCTAAGGAGTTTAACACGATCCATGATAAGAGGCGGAACCCAATTTGGATAATTTTCATAAAACTTCCACTGGAGCTTAATGAACTTCATTAAATCCGACTTTGATTCAACCTTCCGAATATTAATTGACATTTAAGCTCTCGTAAGATTTAGGTAAAAATTCAACTCAAGTTCGCGGTTAATTGATCACTCCAAGTTCCTTGCCGATCACTCCAAAAATTTCAATTATTTTATCGAGATGTTCTTCTTCGTGAGTTGCCATGTAACTGGTTCGAAGCATTGCCATGTTTGGCGGAACACCAGGCGAAACAAATGCATTTACGAAGACACCTGCATCGTAGAGCTTTCGCCAGAAGATGAAAGTTTTCATATCATCGCCAATTATTACCGGCACAATTCCGGATTGACTTTCGAAGATCTGGAAACCAAGATTTTTAAAACCGATTTGAATCTTTCTCGAATTAGCTTGAAGCCGATCGATCCTTTCCGGTTCTTGCTCTAAGAGATCAAGAGCAGCCAAAGCTGCAGCAACTGCCGCAGGAGTGGGGCTTGCACTGAAAATTAACGCCGGTGAATGATGTTTAATATAATTTATAACCCTGCTCTCACCCGTGACAAATCCACCGAGTGAAGCAAACGTCTTGCTGAAAGTTCCCATTGTCATATCGACTTCATCTATCATTCCGAAATGGCTTGCAGTTCCTCGTCCCCCTTCTCCAATCACACCAACTGCGTGAGCATCATCAAGCAGTATTTTCGCATTATGCGCTTTTGCGAGTTCAACCATTTTCGGTACATCGGCAATCGTTCCAGTAGTACTAAAAATACCATCACTAATGATCAATTTCGGTGAATCTTTCGGAAGTTTAGCCAATACTTTTTCTAAATCCTTCATGTCGTTATGTTTATATCGTTCAAATCCCGCAGTCATAGCTTTTCCGATCAAGTTTCCCGAAACAATACTTGCATGATTATCTTTATCTGAAACAATATATTCTCCACGCTGAACCAAAACAGGTATTACTCCCTGTGCAGCTTGGAAACCAGTACTGAAAAGAAGTACTTCCTCTTTTTTCATAAACTTGGCCAATCGTTTTTCCAACTCGATGTGTAAATCGAGAGTCCCTGTCAAATAACGCGAACCTGAACATCCAGTCCCATATTTTTTTACAGCTTCGAGTGCAGCTTCTTTAACTTTCGGATGAGCTGTCAATCCCAGGTAATTATTTGAACCAGCCATAATTATTTTACGTCCTTCGATTTGAACAACCGGTCCTTCATTTTCCTCAATAGCTCTAAAGTAAGGATAATATCCTAACGCCTTGACTTCGTCTGCACGTGTAAAACTGTAACATTTTTCGAATAAATCCACTTGTTCTCCTTAAAAATTTCATATAATTTTTGTTTCGAATAGAATTGTTAGTTAAATTCGGTCGAAAAATAAGCTCAAACTTAAGAAATGTCAATAAATATCTGAACATAAAATTATGATAAATCAGCCAATAGCACTTGTCACCGGAGCCAGCGGATTCGTAGGGAGTCACCTGGTGGACCTACTTATTTCGAAAAACTATAAAGTTAAAGTGATTGCAAGAAAAGGAAGCAGCTTAAGATGGGTGAAAGATCAGCCGATTGAAATTGTAAATTGTAATTATGAGGACATAGCTGGCTTGAAGAATGCCGTTTCAGATTGTGATTATGTTTTTCATGTTGCGGGGGTGATAAAATCAAAAACAAAAGAGGGCTATTTTAAGGGGAATCGAGATGTAACGCGGAACTTGCTCGATGCAGCCAAGGAGAGCAGTTCCAATCTTAAACGCTTTGTCCATGTCAGTTCTCAAGCGGCTGTTGGCCCAAGCTTGAATGGCATTCCTATCGATGAGAATGCATCATACCGCCCCGTTTCGGTTTATGGAAAATCAAAAATGGCAGCCGAGCTTGAAGTTCTCAAAGAAAAAGATGCAATGCCTATTACAATTTGCCGACCTCCATCTGTTTATGGACCTCGTGATCCGGAAATACTTGTATTTTTTCAGACAATTTCAAAAGGACTCCATCCTTTAATCGGATTTGAGAGAAAGAACATCTCACTAATTCATATTTCCGATCTTACAAGAGGATTATTGCTTGCCGCCGAAACTCAAAAAGCTGAGGGGCAAATCTATTTTATTTCGAGTGAGGAATATTATAGTTGGGAAGAAATCGGCATCCTTGCTTCCAGATTACTCGGTAAAAAAACATTCAAGATTCGAATCCCGCATTTTCTCGTTTATGTTGTTGCAGGCTTTTCGCAATTCTTTAGCCAATTTAAGAAAGAAGCTGTAAAGCTAAGTCTCGAATTTGCAAATGAAATGGCTCAGCAAAATTGGACTTGCAGTGTTAAAAAAGCAATTAATGAACTTGGATATCGCCAGCAAATTGATTTAGAAACCGGATTTAAAGATACTATTGAGTGGTACAAAAAAATAGGATGGCTGAAATAATTAATAATTAAAAATGAATAATTAATAATTATAACATTCAGATACATTCTCCATTCTCAATTATTTTTCGCTCCTTCTTTCACCCAGGTTCTAACACCAGTCATTTGATTTTTCGTTAGTGGCCATCTGCCAGGCGGCGGCATTGGATTGGTGGTTCGTCCTTCTACAGCAAGAACTAATTTACTCGCATCTGGATTTCCAGGAAATACTATTTGGAAACTTGCCGTTGTATTGAGCCAGCTTGTAAGACTTAATCCGCTCTGTCTGCTTGCATCGTCGTGGCACCCAGAAAGTGCACATTTTGAGTTGAATACTGGTTGAATATGTTGAGCATATGAAACATTTGAGCTTGGGATTATGATATCATCAATCTTTATCCCCTCGTCCTCACATGCAGAATACATTATTGGGATCGATACAATTACAAATACTAGTAATATTCTTTTTAGATCAATTATGTTTTTCATATGTAGATGCAAGTTAAAATTTCTTCGATGAATATGAAATGAGATATTTTTATTATTTCACGTTAAATTTTTGCAATTGCAAACGAATTCAAATACTTAAAAAAATAATTGCTTGATCTTTAGTTCTCTTTAGATTAATATTGACCAAAATCTATGGCTATGAAATGTCGAATTTGAATCAAGAATCGGAAATGAAATTTTATTACAAGTTCTCTTTCCCCGATGGGAGAAAAAAGGAATTTGACATCCACGTCCATCGGGATACAATGGGAATTATCCGTCCATCGAAAAAAGAAATTCCGGATTGGGCAAAGTTATCAGAATTTAAATGTCAGCATTGTCCGCTGGATGAGAATGAGATTTACTACTGTCCATTAGCTTTGAACTTGATCGATATTTTGGATGCATTCAGCGAAGACATTTCTTACGATATGGTCGACATCACAGTCGAGACAGTAAACCGAAATTATCATAAACAGGCTTCAGTTCAAATTGGGGTAAGCAGTTTACTTGGGATCATGATGGTAACTTCCGGCTGTCCGATCATCGGTAAACTGAAACCGATGCTATATTTTCACCTTCCATTTGCTACATTGGAAGAGACCCAAGTCCGTGCTTTCTCTATCTACCTGCTTGCTCAATACTTAAAGTCGAAACAGGGTGAAGCACCTGACTGGGAACTAAAAGAACTGGAGAAAATTTATAACGATATATGCATCCTAAACCACAACGTATCAAAAAAAATTGTTCATCTCTCAAAAAAGGATGCAAGCATAAACTCATTAGTTGTGCTGAATAATTTCGCAGACTACGTTATGATGACATTGAGCGATAAAACCATCGACGAACTCGAATATCGTCTTTCAGAATTCATGAAATGAAATCTTTGCGCTGAAATTTGATTTTCAGTAATGATAGAGATATATTTGAACCGAAAATTTTTCTGTTCTCACAAATTTTGGGGATATAGCTCAGCTGGGAGAGCGTCTGAATGGCATTCAGAAGGTCAGCGGTTCGAGCCCGCTATCCTCCACTTAGACAATAAGCCGTTGCGATGCAACGGCTTATTCTATTTCTTGGCAAACTACCCGGCCAGGACTCGAACCTGGAACGAGGGAACCATAATCCCTTGTGTTACCATTACACCACCGGGTATCGAGATAACTTCCACAAGTTGTCTCA
>CAZNDS010000090.1:0-10822 GCA_964571865.1 uncultured Ignavibacteriaceae bacterium
TAACCTTCTTTGCCATATTACCATAAGTTTTAGCAATCTCTTTCGGAATGGTAAGACTTTTTTCAAGCTTGTTTGATTTAAATGATATTTTCATATACAATATATGAAATTGTTTACAAATATTGTAAACATTTTTTTATAGTATTTTTAGTTATGATTTTAAACTGAGGATCAGTTATTGGTACTATAATAAAATAATAACCTTTTTTTCATATTAATCTCCAATTAATTGTGAAAAGTTCTTTCAAATATACCTTCTGCTTCATTCTTAATTCAACATCTTCAATAATTTTCTCTTTTTTGTTTTCAACTTCGTCTTGTGCTGAAAAAAGATTCCTTCGCAGCTCGTTCCTTTTCTTTTCCATCTCTTTAATTTCTCTTTGTGCTTTGACCTTTTCTTCCAGGTTAAGAATTCTCTTTGCTTCTGTTTTTCTTGTTTTAATTTCTTTATCGAGTTCTTTCAACTCAATTTCTAAACTTCCTTTAATATCTTCAGCCCATTTGTCAAGTTTTTCAAGCTCATCGTCAAAAAATTTACTGTTACGGTCAAAACTGATTTTAATGATATTTTCTTTTTGATGATTCATTTGTTGCTCAAGTTTTTCATTGAATTCGTTAGGTGTAGAACCCAGATTTTCGGATAGTGAACCGGGTAATGAAAATAATCTTGAACACTGCTCGTAATCCAATTCGATTCCCTTTTGATTTACACCTGAGATTAACAAATAATCTTCTATTTCAAATGACTCTAAAGTTAGGAGTTTGCAAGTCATCCAACCCGAATCGCCAATAAATTCATTCAATATTGAAATCTTTTGCTGTGAGCCCGAAAGGTTAAATATGACCTCTTGGTTATTGTCTTCAAAGGTTTTGCATTCTTCAATAATCCTTTGTGCCAAAGGATGACCAATACGGTAAATGTTTGCATCGGTTATATCTCTACCAATTTTGTAAGGTCCTGGATGAATATATTCATTCGGAAAAGGATTCTTATTTAAATAGAACGAATATTCATTTGTATCAAATACTGCATAATCGTTTAAATAATACTTGGTAATATTCCAAAGCCAGCTTTCATATTTTGATAAGTATTCCTTGCTAGCACTTAAATTAAGTTTTAATTTTTCTGTAACCTCTTGGTCAAAATTTTCTAAAAGTTTTTGTCTTGTCTTTTTTATTGTATCATCAATCTGAGGTTCAAAAGCTTTTTGTAACTCATCAAAGGCAGAGTTTATTTCTTCCTCGGTTCTGCAAGTTTGATATATTTGAACGATTCTCTTTTCAAAGTCAACACCAGACTCAATACTTCCAAGAATCTCATCACTTGCACCAAAAACACCTTCAAATAATTTGAACTTCTCGGATAGTAATTGATATACTCTTTGATCGGCGGCATTGCTTTTATTTAGAAAGTTAACAACTACCACATCATACTTTTGCCCATACCTATGACATCTTCCGATGCGCTGTTCAATTCGCTGCGGATTCCAGGGCAAATCATAATTAACCACTAACGAACAGAACTGAAGATTTACACCTTCAGCCGCTGCTTCTGTAGCAATCATTATTTCTGCCTCATCTCTAAAGTAATCAATGATTGCTGTACGAATATCTGCAGTTTTTGAACCGCTTATTCTATCTGTACCTTTATACCTTTGATACCATGTGTTATAGATTTTTCTTGACAGTTGATCACTATTTGAACCATTAAATAAAACCAACTTCCCAGCAAAATCTGTTTGTTCAAGAAGTTCAAATAAGTATTTCTGCGTTCTAGTCGACTCGGTAAAAATGATTGCTTTTCTATTTGCACCAATTCTTTCAGCTTCCGCAAAACCACGTTTTAATGCTTTTATTAAAACTTCACCCTTAGAATTTTTTTGTATTGAATTTGCTAGTTGAAAGAATTGCCTTAGTTTTTCAGATTCTTTTCTAATTTCATTAATCTCATCACTCGAATAAACTACTCTTTCATCTTCATTATCAACTTCCCATTCATCTTTTATCTCATCATATTCTTCATAGTTTTCAATTATTTCATTTTCTAACTCTTGGTTATTGTCAGCGTGTTCAAAAATAATGTTATCAAGCCGGTTTGCAAGTGCTTCGAGTGTTCCAGCGATTGCGTAAGTTGATGATGCCAATAATCTTCTTAGAATCAATGTCATTAAGGATCTTTGGCTTGGTGGAAGCGCAAATAACTTTTCGCTCTGAAGATACCCTGATACTAAATCATATAACGTTTGTTCTTCTACTGAGGGATAAAATTCTTGGGTAATAGGAATTCTATTAGTGTAGCGGATATATTCTAATACTTGCCTTCTCAAAGTTCTTATACAAATAGGTGATAATCTTGATTTTAGTTCATCATAAGTATTTTCATCCAGAATTCTTGAGTATTGATTCTTAAAACTTTTCAGATCGCCAAATGAATATTCGTCTATTATACTTACAAGTCCATAAAGTTCGAGTAATGAATTTTGTAATGGTGTAGCAGTTAAAAGTATTTTTGGTCGTTGTTCGATTGAAGATTTTATTGAGTTAGCAATTTTATTTTGCGGCTTATAAACATTCCTTAAATGATGTGCTTCATCAATTACAACCAAATCCCAGACAATATTTCTAATATACGGTTCTTGTTTCGTAGCAAATTGATATGAACAAATTATAATCTCCCTTTGCTCAAAAGGATTTAAGTTACCTTTTTTAATTTCATAATTGAATGACTTTGTTTCAAGCAGAATAGAGTTTAAGAAGAATTTATCCTGTAATTCCTGTTGCCATTGTTTTCGAAGACTTGAAGGAACGATTATTAATATTTTTCTTTTCCTTTCAGCCCACTTTTGAGAGATAACTAATCCAGCTTCAATTGTCTTTCCGAGGCCAACCTCATCCGCTAAAATTGCACCTGAAGAAAGTGGGGAACGAAATGCAAACAAAGCAGCTTCAACTTGATGAGGATTAAGATCAACTTGTGCATCCATTAATGAAGTGACAAGTTTCTGAACACTATCAGAAGGATTGCGCTTTGTTAACTCATAGGCAAAGTATTTAGCGTGATATGGGGTCAAATCCTTTATTTAAAATTTAACTTTATAAAAAATAAATAAAACACAGATGAAAATCCTTTATTAAAATCTCTTCAATTTAATTTTCTTTTTTTTATCTTGCGGTTGATGAAAGGTACGAGGGATGTCCAAGCATAAAATTGTTTTTATTAAAGGAGATGGTATTGGTCCAGAAATCAGCGATGCCGTTGAAAAAATTCTATTTGAAGCCGGCGCTCCAATTGAATGGATTTACGCAGATGCAGGAATGACAGCACTTCATAAGCATGGCAATCCTCTACCAAATGAAACTCTCGATGTAATTAAAAAATACGGCATAGCATTAAAGGGTCCAACTGAAACGCCAATCGGCGGGGGACATAAAAGTGTAAATGTAACAATTCGCAAAAATTTGGATTTGTATGCTAACGTTCGCCCGGTAAAAAGCCTGCCCGGAGTTGAAACTCCATTCAAAAATGTCGACATGATACTTGTACGCGAAAATGTTGAAGACACGTACGGCGGAATCGAAAACTTTCAAACACCAAATGTTGCACAGTGCTTAAAAATTATTACAAGACCTGGTTCCTTAAAAGTCTGCCGTTACGCCTTTGAAATTGCGCGAAGTCAGAACAGAAAAAAAGTTACATGTGTTCACAAAGCAAACATTCATAAAATGTCAGATGGACTTTTCCTTGAATGTTTCCGTGAAGTTGCTCTCGATTATCCCGACATACAAGCCGAAGATGTGCTTGTTGACAACGCGAGCATGCAGTTCGTAAAAAATCCCGAAAGATTCGATGTGCTTGTAAAACCAAATTTGTACGGTGATATATTGAGTGACATTGCGGCTGGATTAGTCGGTGGATTGGGAGTTGCACCAGGAGCAAACATAGGCGATAACATCGCTGTGTTTGAAGCAGTACATGGTTCCGCACCTGATATCGCAGGAAAAAATCTTGCAAATCCAACTGCTTTATTACTCTCAGCAATTGCAATGCTTAGGCATATATTTGAATTTCAAATTGCAGATAAAATTGAACGAGCTTTACGCCAGACATTCCAGGATGGAATAAAAACAAAAGATTTAGGAGGAAGCGCCTCAACGTCCGAATTCACTTCTGAAATCCTTCAGCGTCTTGATCACAATACTCTCCAGCACCAAGACCCTCACAAAGTCCTGAAAATCAAAATCGATAGTGATGAAGTCTTGGCAAGTAAAGTGAAGGATACGAAGTTGGTCGGCGTAGATGTTTACATTCAACATCAAGGGCTTCCTCCTGTTAGTAATAAGATTGGGAAATTCAAACTTCACACAATCAGTAATAGAGGAACGAAGGTCTACCCTGGAGAAATGCCCGATATACTTTTAGTCGATTGGCACCACTGCAGATTTCTCTCTGATTTAGAAATTCATGAAAGCGATATTTTCGAATTGCTTAGTGAAATCAGCAAGAACTTTAAGTGGATTCATATCGAAAAAATATTTGAGTTTGACGGAAAGCCTGCTTTCAGCAAGTCGCAAGGGGAATGAATAAATGGTAAATGGTTAATGGAAGATGTAAGATGGGATGCAGAGAATTTTTTAGTTTAATTCTATTATTATCTTTACTTGCATTACAAATTAATTGTTCGACAAAGAGAGAACCCTTACCGGAAAAGATCTCGGGTTTAGAACTTTCAAGAAAAATGACAGGAGATACGGCAAAAGAATCTATCAATAAGCTTCATTTTCAACCCGTAACCGAAACGGAAAACCAAATTGGATTTTACAAAGGTAATATAGGTGAAGCGGTTATTTATGCTACTCGTTATCATAATTCCGAAGAACCAAAAGTTGAATTTGAAAAAATGACAAGAAAAATTTCTCCTGAGAATTCTGTTTTCTTCAATCCCTCGTTTTTTGAACAGAACGGAAAGAATATTTACCAATGTTTCGGAATGGGAATGACACACTTCGTCTTCTATGACAAACACGATTTATTTTGGGTCTCTGTCGATACACATATAGCAATTGAATTTTTAAAAAATTATTTAAAATATTTAACAAATTAGACCGAACAAGCATAGACTGTTTGAACTCGGTCAAAGAGTGAGTTCAACTTATGAAACTCAACATTCCGAAATTGTCATTTCCCCCTTTCTTATGGTTAATGTCTCGTTGTTTAATTCTTCTTGCTTTTGTTTTCATTTCTTCATGCAGCGAAAATGGAGAATACGCTGATACTTACCAGTGGAGATATTCTACTCCCAACGAACAAAATCTAAATGGTGATTTGCTAGACCAGCTCGATCAAAAAATCCATAATGGCATATATGGCGAAATCCATAGTCTCCTCCTGTCTTCCGCACTTTTTAAGTAAGTAAAAAAAAAGTTTAGTTTTTGTGTGAATTCAGAATATTTCCACTACCCCAGACTGACTCAAGTGAAAATCATTGGATGATTATTCAAATTTTATATCTTTTCAGATAAGCTAATAAGCTTTAAGAAAATGGGTAAATTTTGATGTTACTAAGGTTCAAGATAACGAGAAATAAATTGTAGGATGTCATTAATTGTAAATGAGCTTGAAAATATAATGCAAACTGAAAAACCTTAGTAACAATATCAACAGCGAAAAAATTTAACCTTATTACTGTTTTTACAATTTTCTACATAAAGACTGACTCAATGTGGAAGTCAGGAGGTGAATTTTGAAGATTGATTTCCATTCACTTTATTCCTAACTCCCAAATAAGAGAGATTTATCTTATTCACCACCATTATTCTCCGATTGGCTAATATTAAACAATATTCTATGACTTCGTTGACTATTTTTAAAAAAATCAAGGTTTTTTTCTGGCATAAGGTTTGAAGTATTTAGTTAACATTTTGAAAACATTAATTAAAATTTAACTGTAGGAGGTTAATACAATGCGCAAAGTTCTCTTCGCTCTCATGTTTATCCTGTTCGCAGGGTCAACCATCTTCGCTCAATCGAGCGCTAATGCCTCGGCAACCGTAATGGCACAGCTAAAGAAAGGTTTATCGATCTCTCAAGTTGGCGGAAGTCTCGATTTTGGCGAAATAATTCTTACTGGAAGTTCACAAACTCCGACTGTTGCTTCAAATGTTGGAGCAAATTTCCGAGTAATTGGACATCCAAGTAAAAACATCACAGTAACATTTAGTAATGTTACTCTTAATAACAATGCTTGGGTTACAACCAATGGTGGAACCAATGGTACGATGACATTCACACCAAGTGTGAAACATACCGGTTCCAGCAGCACATATGCTTCACCAACGGATGTCACTAGTGGAAATGCTTACTCACTTGTAAACGATTCAGGTGATGGATATTTATACTTATGGGTCGGCGGATCGCTCGCAATTGGAGCAAGTCAAGCCCATGGCGATTATACCGGCACTTTTAGCGTAACAGTAGCATATTAAAGCACCTCTCCTATTTTATTTGAGATAAGGCGTCTAATGGTAACAAAGACGCCTTTTTTATTATCAAATTCCTTTTAATATTTTTTTTTTCGATATTACAATTAATGAAGCTTAAGATTTTTTTAATTTGGATCTTGATTATTTGCACTGTCAGTCCTTTAATTTCGCAAACTGTAAGTACACAAGGAAATGCAAGCGCAAATTTAATTAAGCCCTTGTCAATTACTTCATTTGGCGGAGAAATAAATTTTGGAGAAATAATTTTAACCGGTTCAAGTTTCCTTCAGAATCTGTCACCTCAGCAAGGAAAAATATTTAGAGTTGAAGGACATCCAAACAGAATGACATCTATCACTTTTAATTCCGTTACACTTTCAAATGCAGGTTGGGTCACAACTTTTGGAGGTACTACAGGTTCATTACTTTTTTCTCCAAATGTTGTTCATACTGCAGCTTCATCCGTATATGAAAACCCAGTTGCTGTTTACAGTGGAAATTCATATCAGCTTGTCAACTCTGGCGGGACAGGTTTACTTTATTTGTGGGTAGGCGGAAGCATAGATATTAATTCTTCTCAGCCGCAAGGCGACTACACCGGAACTTTTAACATTACAGTCTCTTATTAAATTCTTTCAAAAAAAACCGATAATCATATAATCAAACAAATAGAAATCACAGCAATTCAAAAAATATCGTGACGATTAAGTATTTGACATTTTTGTTAATGCTAATTTTTGCTCAATTAACGTTTGCACAAGATAGAGCGCAGGGGGATGTCTCTGTAAATGCTACACTCGTAAAAGGAATTCAATTAAACAGATCGAGCGGGAACCTCGACTTTGGTGAAATCATTCTTTCTCCTTCATCAACTTCAGTGAGAAAATCACCGGATAATGGTGTTGTATTCGTACTGAATTCACATCCAAATAAGAGTGTTTCAATAAGCTTTTCGTCTGTCACATTATCGAATACCATTTGGGCAAATGAAAATGGAGGAACGCCTTCATCGATAATGTTCACTCCAGAAATTGTTCAAACAGGTAATAATTCAAATTTTGTGGATCCAATTGAACTACTGAGCGGCAGTTCGGTCATTCCGCCAACTTCTGGCGGAACTGCATTCATGAACATTTGGGTCGGCGGCTCACTCAATATTCTTTCTAACCAACCTCAAGGTGATTACACCGGGACTTTCATAATTTCGCTGACTTACTGATTTTCAATTATAATCTATTAATTTTATCTTTGTACAAAATTTAAAGGATATTATAATTTTCTCGAAACATCTAATTCGATGAAATGTCGTATTTATAAAGTAGGATTATTTGGATTATTTCTTCATCTATGTTTATTCCTGGAACTTTCCGTTTCACAACTTTATGTATTCAAAGAAAAAGATCTTTCTTTTGGTGACGTATTTATTGGATACCCTGCAGTTATCACCGATTCCGATCCACGAGCGGCTAAATTTAGATTTTATCAAGACATCTCAAGGCAAAGAGATATTAGAGTTAGATTTACTTTGCCATCAAGTTTGACATCCGGAAGTTCAAGTATTCCAATTACCTTTAGTTCTGCATATTCAACTTGGTCGCAAACTGATACTCCAGGAGGAAGGACTAATTTCGATCCATTCTCTCCTTTGCTTTTTCCAAAGCTTAGACGAGATAATGACATTTTTATTTGGCTGGGTGCTTCAATCAATCCCATGAATATCCCAATTGGATTATACCAAGGTACAATTATAATTTTTGTAGAGGTTTATTAAAGAACGAATGAAAAAAATATATCTATTAATATTTAGTTTAATCATATTAAATCAAGTAGGTGCTCAGATACTTATCTCACCCTACATAGTCTATACAGATAGACAAAATAAATTTGGGACATTTCTTGTCCAAAATGAATCGGATGAGATTTATGAGATTTCTGTTTCATTTATTTTTGGATATCCGATCTCAGATTCGCTTGGACAGCTATCGATGAAATACTTTGAACAAGATTCATCCGAATATTATTCGATCGCTCAAACCCTGAGGGCATTCCCGCGCAAATTTTTACTAAATCCAAAACAGCGGCAGGTCGTTCGTATGACGGTTAAAACTCCGGACACTTTAGCACCTGGCACATACTGGTCCCGTATTTTAACTTCCGCAACACCTCATGCTATCCAATCAGATACGGTCAACAAGGGAATTACGGCGAGAATTAAATTTGTGTTAAATCAAGTTACCACTGTAATTTATCGAGTGGATCCTGCAGAAGCAGGAATTGACATTAAAAACGTATCCGTTGTTGTCGATTCAAGCCATGTGAAACTTTTCCACAATTTAATCCGAATGGGCAACTCTCCATTCTTCGGTAATTTGTTTGTGAAGATTCTTGACCCAGATCAAAACGTTATTGAAGAAAAAGAGGAGTTCGTTTCAGTATATTTTAATCTCACAAAAAATGTGAGCTTTGATCTATCCAAATTTAATTCAGGAAAGTATAAAGCTGAAATAAAAATTGTCCTGAACGAAAAAGAAGACATTCCTGAAAGCAATCTTAAACCCGTTTTACCAATTGTCAGAACAATTGATTTTGAAATTCCTTAACCAAAAAATATTTTTAATATGTTCTTTCATTTTATTTAACTGCCTTCAAATTTACGCTCAAACAATTCCACAAGCTCTTTCTCCAGGCAGCTTATCTGAACCAGGCGAAATAATTAAGTTATATGAACTTGTATTCAAATGGACAGAAGTTAAAAATGCAAATGGATATTCATTTTCATTAAGTAGAAAAAACCGCGATGGGGTTTATGAGTTAATTTTCAATACGGATGAAACTGAATTAATAAGAAATAATTTTTTCCTGCTGCCTGCTGAAATCGTCCATTCGGGTGGAGAATTCCGCTGGAATGTTCGTGCTAAGCTTAAAGGAACCTGGAGACAATTTTCGCAAAGATTATATTTTCGTGTCCTATCAAAGTCGGAAGACTCGGCTGGAAAACCAGAGTCCGATAAACAATTCTTTGAACCAGGGATCAAAATTAATACTCCGGCACCTCAAATTAATTGGTCGAAAGTTCCATCCGCTGATGCATACGCTGTTTACATAAGCAAAAAAAATGCTGAGGGGAAATATGAACTAATATTCGATTCGGAAAAAAATGAACTTATCCGAGATACTTTTTTAAACGTGCCAAATGGATTGCTCGCTGCTAACCAGCAGTATCGATGGAACATGCGTGCTTTTAACATTGCCGGTTGGGGAGAATACAGCCGCAGAATTTACTTCTCAATAGTTGAAGAAACTTTAATTAAAGACTTCCCTGTTAAAGAATCACCTTCGCAAAAACAAAATGTGATGAAAACTCTCTCTCCAATTTTTCATTGGAATAAAGTTGTGGGAGCTTCGGGATATGGACTGGTTTTAAAAATTAAAGATGAGGAGGGTAAGTACAAAGAAATATTCAACTCTGAAAGAATTGGGCTTATCAAAGAGACTTTTTATTACTTATCAAAAGAGCTTCTGATAAATGGAAATGAATACGGCTGGCAAGTCAGAGCATTTAATTTCGCAGGCTGGGGAGATTATTCTGAACTAAGCAGATTTATCGTAAGACTCCCCAAAACTGAAAAAGTTGAAAAGGCAGAACAAAAAGCAAAAAAAGTTATTGAGACGATTGGAACACTAACTCCGAAATTTACATGGTTCAAAGTTCCTTCAGCAGTAAAATACGGATTATTGATTAGGGCAAAAGATGAGAAAGGTAATTTTAACGTAATTTATAATTCGGAAAATCAAGTTGATCTCACAGATACGTTTTTTACTGTTCCTAAAAATATTTTGAAAGAAGATATTGAATACTCATGGAATCTTAGAGCCGCCAATGAATTTGACTGGGGAGAATATGGTAATGATTTTTACTTTAAGATTTTAATTGAAAATATCCCTGCCTCGCCAATTGCCGTTAGCCCAGGGAAAAGCGATACCGAAGCGGAGATTCTTAACAATCGAACTCCAATTTTTTCATGGTATGCTTCTGATCTATCGCAAGAATATTTTATCTACATAAGTAAAAAGGATAAGAACGGAAATTATATACTCTTTTATAATTCAGAAGAACATTCTCCGATTGTCGATACATTCTTCACATTGCCAAAAAATATTTTATTGAACAACGGCGAATACAGATGGAATCTTCGATCAAAAAATTCAAAGGGATACAGTAATTACTCTGCAAGAAAATATTTTCGGATTGAATTAGTCAAGCAGCCACCTTCTCCTAACTTAGTATCTCCTGGTTTTAAATCAGAAATTGGTGAAATAATAAACTCATTGACACCTATTT
>CAZNDS010000091.1:0-2933 GCA_964571865.1 uncultured Ignavibacteriaceae bacterium
ATGTTCCGGCTGAAGAAAACAAAAGTCCAGACCACACAATTGGAGTAATTCCGATTGATTCAATCTTTTCCCCAATTAAAAATTGTCTATTCAATGTGGAAGCAACAAGGGTTGGTGCTCGAAGCGATTTCGAGAAACTGACTCTTGATATTGAGACAGATGGCTCAATAACTCCGGAAGACAGCTTGACATTGGCAGCAAAGATTCTACGAGACCACTTCCAAATGTTCATAAATTTTGATATTGAACCAGAAGAAGAAGCGAAAATTTCTGAACAAGATACTGAAAAACAAAGACTTCGTAAGATCTTGATGATGAATGTGGATGAGCTTGAACTTTCAGTAAGAAGCCATAATTGCTTGAAAGCAGCCGGTATCAAAACAATCGGTGATTTGGTTAAAAGAGAAGAAGCTGAGCTGCTTAAATTCAGAAATTTTGGAAGAAAATCACTCGATGAACTTATGGCGATAACCGCAGAGTATGGTCTTCAGTTTGGAATGGACGTTGAAAAATATCTAAAAGAGGATACTGAATAAATTTTAAGAGAGAAAAATGAGACACGCAGTTAAAGGTAGAAAATTAGGAAGAACAGCAAGTCATCGGAAGAGTACTTTAAATGCTCTTGCCACTGCTTTGTTTAGACATAAAAAGATTAAAACAACTTTAGCCAAAGCAAAAGAAACAAGAGTATTAGCTGAAAAATTAATTACTAAAGCGCGTAAGAACGATTTATCTGCTCGAAGACACATCTCAAGATTTGTTAAAGACCGAGACGTATTGAAAGAGTTGTTTGGTGATATTATTGTTAAAGTTGGTGAGCGGCCAGGTGGATTCACACGTGTAGTCAAATTTGGCTCAAGAAAGGGTGATGGAGCCGATTTAGCTGTAATAGAATTGGTTGATTATAATGAAGGAACTATTCAGGCTGCAAAGGAACGCGCAGAGGCAAGAGCTGCCCGCAGAGCAGAGAAAAAAGCAGCTGAAGAAAGCCAAGTTGAAGACGCAAAAGTAATTGAAGAAGTGAAAGAACCCGAAGTAACAGCAGAAAAAGTGGAAAAAACTGCTGGAGATGAAGAACTTTCTGAAGAAAAAAAATAAATCACTAGTTTTTTAGTTTAGAGGAGTAGTTAGGAAAACTGGCTACTCCTTTTTTATTGCAATGACTTTGAACTTTAAAAATACGGTTTTTGTAGAAAGCGTTTTTGATCCTGCAAAGTTGATTCGAGATTATTATCCTGAAATAACTTTCATCGGAAGATCTAATGTCGGTAAGTCATCACTCTTGAATTGTCTTGTCAACCGGAAGGAGCTTGCAAAAGTAAGTCAAACTCCAGGAAAAACTCGTTCTGTAAATTATTTTTCAGTTGATAATTCTCTTTACTTTGTTGACCTCCCAGGATTTGGTTTCGCTAAGAGAGGAAAATCTGAGCTTAAGAGATTTGAAACTTTGATTGAAAGATACTTTTTGGAGAGCGAGAAGATTATTCTCGTATGTCATTTAATTGATTCTAGAATTCCACCTACAGAACTGGATATTCTCGCTAACGAATTCATAATGAAAATGAATTATCCGTATTGTATTTTGCTTACAAAAGTTGATAAATTGAAACAATCGGAAAAAGCAGTATTGAGCAAAAACTTGAAAAAGCTTAACCTCCAATCAGTTATTGAGACGATCAGCTTTTCTTCGAAAACTGGTGTCGGGAAAAAGGAAGTGCAGAATCTGATTAATAGTCAATTTGAAAAACATAATAAACTAAAGAAGACTTAAGTTGGCACAATTAAATAAAAAGCGGCTGTTTACTTTCATTTTTCTTGTAGTTTTAGGATTAGTTCCTCTCATTATGGATGATCTCTTAATACGAATAAGCGCGATTGCTGTACTTGTTGTTTATGTTGCATTCATTATCTTTTTGCGTGACGGTAAATCCAAATCCGAATCCAAGCCTGACGAGAGTGCAGATGCTCCTCAAGATCTGAAATCCAGTTTAGAACCACTTCAAGAGGAAGAGGAAAAGTCCATCATCACTTCTTCTGAATTGAAACGAATGAAACAAACCACTCCAATCCACAGTCTGAAGCCAAGTAATTTAAAAGATAAGTTTTACGAAATTGCATGCGAATCCCTTCCGGATGGATTGGATCAGGATGCCCAGTTTAATTTTGTGTTAGAAAAAATATTGAATGTTGTTCAATCAACTTTGATTGCACATTCAGCGATTTTCTTCTGGTACAACAAGAAGAAAAATCAGATGATAATTCAAAGTTATGTATCTGAAAACAGCAACATTCATAAAGCAAGATTTTCTATAGAAGATGATATTGTCAGCAAAGTTGTTCGTAATGGAGCTCCTGAATTATTAAACAATTTAAATTCTAATGTAGAAGCTGATCTCATTCGTTATTATGATAATTCAATAGGAATAAAATCCATTGTAGCTGTTCCGGTATTCTTTAACGATCAATTGATCGGAGTTTTGGTTGCAGATAGTAAAAGTGAAGACGCGTTTGGTGTTGAGACAGTTTATATGCTTGGCAGATTTGTGCGGATGGTAACAATCATGCTTGGGATATTCGATGAAAAATTCAGTGTGAATCTTGTAAATCAAAAATTAGATGCACTGATTGGACTTATAGGTGATTCTGAAAAAAATCAAGATGAGAAATATTATTATCAAAAGCTTCTGCTCGCATTTGATAAATTAGTTGATTGGGATGCTCTTTCCATAATAGCATTCGATTATCGGGAAAGATGTTATAAGATAAAGAGAGTCGTTCAAAAAACTTCTCTAAAATATCCCGGTGAAGGTTTGATCGTTGATCTCGATAAATCAATCACCGGAAAAGCCATTCAAACTGGAAGAAGCGTACGAATTGATGATATTACTGAGGATAAAATTTATTTATTTAACACTCAGGATACATCGACACTT
>CAZNDS010000091.1:2959-10801 GCA_964571865.1 uncultured Ignavibacteriaceae bacterium
AATAAAACTTTTGGTGCATTAGTAATGGAAAAGCTGCGAAAGAATTTTTATTCCAGTACTGATGTTCGTTTCATAGAAAAGATCGCATCGTACATTGCCTCACATTTTGATTCAATTTCAAATATTAGACTTCTTAATAGTTATCTCAGCGTTGATCTTGACACTCTCCTGCTAAACAGAACAACGTTTGAAAAAAGAGTTAAAGAGGAATTAACTAAATCAAATATCACAAAAGTCAATATCGGGCTCGCTTTTATCTCCATTGATAATTTTGAAAAACATCTAAGCGAGTTTGGAGAGAAGGTAATTCAAAAAATTGTGAAACACGTTGCTGTTCATTTGAATAAAGAATCAGATGATCTGATGATTAACGCACGTATTGACACAAATAAATTTGCGGTCCTGTTTTTTAACCGAGATGATGCAGAAGCTTTTCTATGGTGTGAAAAACTTCGGCAAAAGGTAGTTAAGGATTTTATAAATTTAGAAAGTAATAACATCAGCATTTCGCTTAGTATTGGATTTGCCAGCGGGAGAAATCACGTTCAACCGGAAATGCTTTTCGAGAACTGTGACCTAGTTTTGCGAAGGGCAGTTTCAAGTGGTGGAAATTGTGTGAGAAACTTTAAATAGTTTTTCTCAAAATCCACACGATGGATATATTAAACATTTATGAGCCTACTCAAAAAAGGTTGTTTTAGTGATTTGTGAATTATAATTGATGCAAAAATCGAAATGTTTTTTCATTAACTACACCTTTTTAGATTCGGCTAATTTATAATTTAATCTGAGTTTAATACTCAATACAATTCATTAATGCCAAAAACAATTGTAATTATCATAGATGGAGTAGGAGTCGGCGAAACGCTAGATGCAGCCGATTATAATGATGCAGGATGCAATACTCTTGGCAACATCGCAAACAAAGTCGGCGGCCTGAAATTACCGAATCTTGAAAAACTCGGGCTCGGAAATATTATTGATATTCTCGGTGTTGAAAAGAGAATAGACTGCATCGGCAATTATGGGAAGATGAAAGAACAGTCAAAAGGAAAGGACAGCACAACAGGTCATTGGGAAGTTGGCGGATTAATTACAAACAAACATTTTCCGGTTTATCCAAATGGTTTCCCGGAAGAAATTGTTGATAAATTTATAAAACTCAACAAATTAAATGGCATACTAGGAAATAAAGTTGCATCTGGAACGGAAATCATTGTTGAACTTGGTGAAGAGCATATCAATACAGGCTATCCGATTGTTTACACAAGTGCTGATTCGGTCTTTCAAATTGCAGCCCACGAAGAAATTATTCCAATTGAAAAACTGTATGAAATATGTACTGTTACTCGAATTGAAATTATGACAGCTGAACACGCTATCGGCAGAATCATCGCACGTCCATTCATTGGAAGTAAAGGGAATTTTAGTCGAACTTATAAACGAAAAGACTTTGCACTTGAACCGCATGGTGAAATTATCTTTGACGTATTAGTTGGCAAAAATATTAATACAATTGGGATCGGGAAAATTAACGACTTGTTTGCTTATAGAAATATTAATCAAACGGTAAAAACCAAAACCAACCTTGAAGGAATTCAGCTAACAATAAAAGCTATCGAAGAAGAAGAAAATTCTTACATAATGACGAACTTAGTGGATTTTGATGTTCATTATGGACATAGAAACGATCCCGAAGGATTTGCAAAAGCATTGATGGAATTCGATAATCATTTGCCAAAATTGCTTGATGCTCTGAACGATGATGATATGTTTATAATGACTTCCGATCATGGAAATGATCCCACTTTCCCGGGAACTGATCATACAAGGGAATTTGTTCCACTCTTAGTCTACGGAAAAAAAATGATGAGTAGTATTAATCTTGGAGTACGAGAGACATTTGCAGATGTCAGTAAAACTATATGCGATTTTTATGGAATCGATAATAACCTGAGTGGTAAAAGTTTTTATTCTTCCTTGAGGAAAAGTTAATATCGAAAATTTTGGAAAAAACGATAGGAAACGACGGAATACCAATTTGAAGCTATTATTAATGAGAAAAATTTTTATATTTGAAGCCAAAATTAATTAGAATAGGTGAAAATTTGATACTTGGCAGAATTATTGGTACAGTTTGGGCAACTAGGAAAGACGATAATTTAGTTGGTGCAAAGTTTTTAATTGTCCGTCAATTGAACCTTGATTACTCTGAAACGTCTAGCTTTGTAGTTGCAGTTGATAGCGTTGGTGCTGGAGTAGGGGAAGTTGTGCTAGTTGCTACAGGATCGTCTGCAAGACAGACAACGTTCACGAAAAATAAACCGATTGATGCTGTCATCATGGCAATAGTAGATAAATTGGATATTCCAATTAAACAAAAAGATTTCGAAGCCGTAGAACACTGAAATATGTTTTTCGCACAAGTAATAGGAACAATTTGGGCAACTAAGAAGTACCCTGCACTTGAATCATTCAAGATGCAGTTCATCCAGCCTATCAACGCTAAAATGAAAAAACTTGGTAGTCCAATCGTTGCAATTGACACAATTGGTGCCGGACCTGGAGAGATAGTTATGTACATTACAGCATCTGAGGCCGTAATCCCTTTACCGGTAGATATGGCGCCTGTAGATGCTTCAATAGTTGGAATAATTGACCGGATAGATTTGGAAAAAAATTGGAGAAGAGAAATTAAATGGTAAGAATAACCAAGCAATACACGAATAGAGAGAGTCAATCACTCGATAAATATTTACAGGAAATTGGAAAGGTTGATTTAATAACTTCTGATGAAGAAATAGAACTAGCACAAAAAATCAAAAAAGGTGATCATCTAGCACTTGAGAAATTGACAAAGGCAAATTTACGATTTGTTGTTTCTGTCGCAAAGCAATATCAAAATCAAGGATTGTCCCTCGGCGATCTGATCAATGAAGGGAATCTAGGATTAATAAAAGCTGCGAAACGTTTCGATGAGACTCGTGGATTCAAATTTATTTCTTACGCCGTTTGGTGGATCCGTCAGTCCATCCTTCAAGCACTTGCCGAGCAGTCGAGAATTGTTCGGTTACCATTAAACAGAGTTGGAGCACTAAATAAAATTGGTAAGGCATTCAGTAATCTTGAGCAAGAATTTGAAAGAGAGCCAAGTGCTCAGGAATTATCTGATGAACTTAATATTCCAGTCGGGGAAGTAGCAGATACTTTAAAAATTTCCGGCAGGCATGTTTCGATGGATGCACCATTTGCACAAGGTGAAGACAATCGTCTCCTTGATGTAATCCAAAATGATCAGCAGCCCACACCCGACCATGGATTAATGAAAGAATCATTAAAAGTTGAAATTGAACGAGCATTATCAACTCTAACAGAGCGTGAAGCTGAAGTAATCAGACTTTACTTCGGATTGAACTACGAGCATTCTCTAACATTAGAAGAGATTGGTGAAAAATTCAATTTAACTCGTGAACGCGTTAGACAGATCAAAGAAAAAGCAATTCGTCGGTTGCGTCATGCGTCTCGAAGCAAGGCGCTACGATCTTATCTTGGATAATCTATAGAACAGTTTAAATCCAGCTAATTCAAACGATTTATTTTAGCATTAAACTCATTTTAGGAGTGAAGCTGTTAACTTTTTCTAAAAATAATTATCTGTTTTTAATTACAATTAGCTTAGCAGTAATTGCACTGGCATTCTCCTCATGTTCTGGTCCAATTCGTTTTGCCACAAAAGAAACCAATGGTCTGAATGGACTCTCCAAATCAGATTCACTAAGAATTGTTCGCGGACTAAATTCTTTACAGGATTCTTCGCTTCGTTTTACATCTGATATTGAATTCACGGAAGAAGAAATTCGAGATTCTGAAAGAGAGATCCCTGACCATACAAAAATTGATGTTGCAGAACTTCTACGAGAGCATGGAAGAATGGATACAATCAGTAGTATCCCTACTTCTTACGAACGAATGATAATGCAGATAATAAACTATCTTGGAACTCCATACAAATTTGGTGGAGACTCAAGAAGAGGAATCGATTGCAGTGCGTTCACTCAAACAATCATGTCTGAAGCCTTCAGTTTGGAAATTCCACGTTCAACTCTTGGGCAAATAAAAATTGGCAGCGAAGTGCGAAGAGAAGAGCTTGAATTCGGGGACCTAATATTTTTCAATACCCGACGACGCCAAATTCCTGGACACGTTGGAATTTATTTATGGGACCAATATTTTGCTCATGCATCTACGAAGCATGGCGTGATTATAAGTTCTATGGAGGTAGGTTATTATGATCGAAAATTTATCTCTGCCCGCAGGATAGAAGAAGTTTCTGCACTAACCAGATAGTCGCACTTTAAAATTAGAAAAAGGTCGAATTAATTCTCCGACTTATGTGGCAATACTAAATTCTTCTTATGAGCAGCCGCTCGCTGAACCGCACTCCAGACACTTATAGCAATTCCCGCTTCTAACCATAATAGAGCCGCATTCATGACAGGGAGGTGCATCCGCTTGGGTTACAAAAACTTTCTTCTCATTAAACTCAAGTGAGTTTTGCATTTTTGTCTGAGATTTGCTCGTTGACTTTGATTTCTTTGTTTGATACTCTGAAATTTGAGTTAACTGACTCGATTCGTCCTCGGGTAAGAATTTCAACTGAAGCCATCTAAAAATGTAGTCCATCACCGACTTAGCTATTGGAATTTGCTTATTATTGGTAAATCCGGATGGTTCAAACCTCGTGTGAGTAAATTTATCTACTAAAACTTTCAATGGAACACCATACTGTAAAGCTAATGAAATTGCCGTAGCAAATGAATCCATTAACCCTGATACTACAGTTCCTTCCTTCGACATAACGATGAAAATTTCACCGGGTTGGCCGTCTTCATAAATTCCAACTGTTATGTAACCTTCGTGACCGCTAATACTAAATTTATGAGTTATCGAATGACGTTCATCAGGTAATCTTTTACGGCGAGGTTGGAAGTCTATATATAAATTACCTTTTTCCTCGGCGACTTTTTTCTTTTCGGTTTTGGTAGATGTGCTGAGAGGTTGAGTAACTTTACAACCATCGCGATAAATCGCAATTGCCTTGAGTCCTAATCGCCAGGCTTCAATATAAGAATTTTTTATTTCCTCGATAGTTACTACGTTCGGCATATTCACAGTTTTTGAAATTGCACCGGATAAGAATGGCTGCACAGCCGACATCATCTTTATGTGGCCCATATAGTGTATTGAACGTGAACCATTAACAGGTTTGAAGGCACAATCAAAAATCGGTAAATGCTCTTCTAATAAATGTGGTGAACCCTCGATGGTATCACTTTGATTAATATATGAAACAATCTCATCAGCTTGTTTTGAGTTATATCCTAATTTCTTCAAAGCAAGAGGAACAGTTTTATTAATGATTTTGAAAGCTCCGCCGCCAACGAGTTTTTTCAATTTTACAAGAGCAATATCGGGCTCGACACCTGTAGTATCGCAGTCCATCATAAATCCAATCGTTCCTGTGGGGGCAAGCACAGTTACTTGAGAATTTCTAAAACCAAATTCAGAACCTGATTTAATTGCATCTTCCCAAACCTCGACTGAAGAAGTGAACATTTCTATTGGAATTAATGAACCATCAATTTTTTTTGCAGAATCAAGATGTTGTTCCATCACGCGGAGCATCGGTTCGCGATTTCTTAAAAATCCTCTGAAAGGGCCCAATTTTTCAGATATTAAGGCTGATTGTTTATAAGCTTCCCCGCACATGATTGATGTTATGGCTGCGGCGTAAGCACGTCCATGTTCGCTGTTATATGCAAATCCATTAGCCATTAGTAATGCTCCAAGGTTTGCATAACCTAGTCCAAGCGGGCGGTAGTCATAGCTATTTTTTTCAATCGCTTTAGTCGGATAGCTCGAGTTATCAACGAGAATTTCCTGTGCTGTAATAACAATATCACATGCATGTTTAAAATTTTCTACATTAAAATTACCATCATCATTTCTGAATTTCATTAAATTCAAAGATGCAAGATTGCATGCAGTATCATCCAGAAACATATACTCACTGCACGGATTGCTCGCATTTATCCGAGCTGTATTTGGGCATGTATGCCAATTATTTATTGTGGTATCGAATTGTATTCCCGGATCGCCGCATAACCAGGCGGCATGTGCAACTTTATCCATTATTTCTTCTGCTTTAAAAGTTTCGATCGTCCTTCCATCTTTGATGGCTTTGGTTTGCCAAGATTTATCATTCGAAACAGCATTCATAAATTCATCTGTCACCCGGATAGAGTGATTTGCATTTTGATAATGTATGCTATCATATGCACCGCCTGGTACATTGAAACTTGGGTCATATCCGGCTGCAATTAGTGCATGTGCTTTTTTCTCTTCATCTGCCTTGCAGTTTATAAAATCAACTATGTCCGGATGATCTATATTAAGAATTACCATTTTAGCTGCTCGGCGTGTTTTCCCGCCACTTTTTATTACACCAGCAAAAGCATCATAACCCTTCATGAACGAGACAGGACCGGATGCGATACCACCTCCGGAAAGAGATTCTTTAGAAGATCTGAGAACACTTAGATTGGTTCCGGTTCCGCTTCCCCACTTAAAAAGCATTCCTTCAGTTTTAGCTAAATCTAAAATAGATTCCATTCGATCTTCAACTGAATTGATAAAACAAGCTGAACACTGCGGATGTTTTTCTATTCCAACATTGAACCAAACCGGACTATTAAAACTCACGAACTGATTAACCAGTAAATAAGAAAGTTCATTGTAGAACGCATTAGCTGCTTCAGCAGTTGAGAAATAGTCTCCTTTAATTCCCCACTCGGTTATAGTTTTTGCAACTCTGTTTATAAGTTGACGAACACTTTTTTCTCTTTCCGGTGAATTCAATTTACCGTGGAAATATTTTGAAACAACAACGTTTGTTGCAGTCAAAGACCATGATTTTGGTATCTCAACATTTTTTTGTTGAAATATAATTTCCCCCTTTTCATTAGATATTGTAGCGTCACGAAGTTCCCACTCAACTTCGTCAAAGGGGTGAGAATCTTTTCTTAAAATATTCCTCACTCTCAACGTTTGGAAGGTTAAACTTTTGGATTGACTTGAAAGTGGTTTTGTTCTGCATTAAACTCTCTCGTAAAAATTCTTTGGTTGGGATTTTCTTTTTTCTAACATAACTTCATTCGCATCAGTAAGAACTGAAACATGCTTGGCAATAATATGAGTCTTGAAGATATGATGCAAGAAAATTTTTAGACTGAATAAATATTTTTTCATTTTGCAAGAACATTTTACATAACATTTATCAAAAATAAAAATTAAATTTCTCGAAATTTTTCTAAATCAATCAATAAAAAATACAAAGTTTTGAAGAAATCAAAATATTAATATCAAAAAAAGGAGTCACAATGAATTCTGTTGTTTGGATTAAAAACATTGAACGTGATGTCATTGCACTAGGAAGTGGTGTGTTCTACTTTCTTGTTATTGGAAGAGCTTTAATTGCGCCGTATGTACTTTTTGTTAGTCAATTAATAGCAGCTGCCATTTTTCTTGCAGTGATATTTTATGCATATAAAAATTTTGACACTTATTTATCACGTGCATTGGTATTACTAGTTTGTACTGGACTTTTTTATGAAAGCATACCCTACACAGTATTCTCCGCGGTTATATTTGTAATAATGATAATCTCATCAAAACATCTGGGTTCCTCACCGAAAAGAATCATTGCCGGTATTTTTGTTGGAATAATCGCCCTCGTGCCTGCATTCATTGTTTCACATTTAATTCATGTAAATTTTGGTTTTG
>CAZNDS010000092.1:0-10598 GCA_964571865.1 uncultured Ignavibacteriaceae bacterium
TTACTTTCTCAATTGCAACTTAAAAATTATGAACAAATTTGTCAATATTTTTTTTATAAAAATAATTTTGTGATTGACATTATTTGACTCTATGAAGTATAGTCATGAATTTCCAGATAATTACAGTCTCATCATTTTTATTTATATTTGCTCGAAAATGAAATTCACCTTTCTAATAGCGCGTAAATTCCTGCTGGGCAAAAGGGAGTCCAAATTCATTTCGGCAATTTCATTGATCGCAATTGCGGGTGTTGCTATTGGAGTAGCAGTTTTGATTATTGCTTTGAGCGTTGTGAATGGATTTCAAAGTGAAATCCAAAATAAGCTGATAGGACTTTATGCCCATATTGAACTCTCTGCATTTGAGGGGCAAAAACTTCCTCCTCATGATTTATCTATACCAGCGATTTATCAGATTGATACTTCACAGATAAACTCCATTTCACCTTATGTCGGTCAGCTTGCTTTGCTTCGTTCATCAAAAAGCCGCGAAGGAGTTTATGTAAAGGGAATTCTTCCAGAATTCGATTTTTCTGAATTGAAAAATTCAATAGTCGAGGGAAAATACGAGCTGCAGAATTCAGATATCACTCCAACCATAATAATCGGAAAAAAGCTGGCACAAAAACTTGGAATTAAACTACACGACAAAATTACAATCTTTGCACTGAGAGGTTTTGTTCTTCCCTCTGCAGAAAATCTTCCGAACATTATGAAATTCCGCGTTGTGGGAATATATGAATCAGGTATTTCGGAATATGATGATCTTAATGTATACGTAAATCTTCACGCCGCTCAGAGTTTGTTCTCATATGAGAATTGGATTTCGGGTTATGACATAAAAATTAAGAATCCGGCTATTGCAGATTCATTTGCAAATAAATTAATGACTTCACTTGGCTATCCATTCTATGCAAGGTCGGTTTTTCAAATTCATAAAAACATATTTACTTGGATCGAGCTTCAGAAAAAACCAATTCCAATTGTTCTCGGACTGATAATTATAGTTGCAGTTTTTAACATTCTCGCAACTCTTTTAATGATAGTCCTCGAGAAAACTAATGCAATTGGAATTTTAAAATCACTCGGTGCTTCGGTCGTACAAATAAAGAAAATTTTTCTAATCTATGGAATAGTGATTGGAATTATTGGAACACTGATCGGGAATATTTTAGCTATCACGCTAATGTCAATTCAAAAAGAGTATGAAATTATAAAAATACCGGAAGGAATTTATTTCATTAACAAAGTTCCGCTTTTAATTACTTTAGACTCATTTTTAATTACTTCGGTAATTAGTATACTATTAGCAATTCTTGCATCATTGATTCCAGCGACTCTTGCTTCGAGAAGTAATCCAATAAGCGCAATAAAATTTTCATAATATGAAATTTGAAAAATTCATAGCGTCAAGATACTTAGTATCAAAACATAAGCTGAATTTCATATCTGTGATCTCCATTATTTCCATTTTAGGAATTACAGTCGGTGTAGCTGCATTGATTGTTGTTCTCTCTATTTTCAATGGATTTGGAACATTAGTCACCCAAATTCTTGTTAATTTCGATCCTCATATTAAAATCGAAGCCATTACCCCGAATGGGATTTCGAATTACTTAGCACTTGAAAAAGAAATTGAGAATTACTCAGCATTGGATTCTTACTCACCTTTTGTTGAAGGAAAGGTTGTGGTGTACTCGAGCAAGATTATCCGCGTTGTAAATCTATATGGTATTGGTTCGGATGAGAAACACGAATTATCTGGATTAAAAAATAATATTGTAATCGGAAATTATAAATTAAATTCGTACAAAGAAATTCCGGCGGTTATCATTGGACTGAACTTGGCAACCCGCTTGCAAACAGTTTTAGGAGATACAATTACGATCGTAAGTCCTGTGGGATTCGAAAATGCATTGTTGACTAACTCTCCTCCAAGAATGCGGATATTTGTGATTGGCGGAATTTATAATTCACATAATAAAGATATTGATGCATTCAATGTTTATGCACCATTGGAAATTGCCCAAGACCTTTTGGGAACGGGAAATGCAATTAACGGCTTCGATATCCGATTGAAAAGTATTAATGACGCGAATTCCGCAAAATCCTATTTCGAAAAAAAATCCGATCCTAACATTTTGGAAGTCAACACTTGGTTTGATTTACACAAACAGCTTTATTCAGTGATGCTTATTGAACGATGGGTTGCATACATTATTCTCAGCTTGATTATTGCGGTTGCAACTTTTAGCATCTTTGGCTCGCTAACGATGACGGTGATTGAAAAGAAACGAGATATTGGTGTGTTGAAGTCATTAGGTGTGACTGATAAAAGCATACTCAAAATCTTTCTTTTCGAAGGAATTCTTGTGGGAATGATCGGGACAGTTTTCGGAGTAATTCTTGGATTGTCGATCTGTTACCTGCAAATGATTTACAAACTTTACCCTCTCGATCCTTCCGTCTATATTATTGATGCACTCCCTATCGAAATACGAATCACTGATATTATTGCAATAGGATTGCTCGCATTATTTTTATCTACAATTGCTGGATTGTATCCGGCAAAGAAAGCAGCGAAGACAATTCCGCTTGAAGCAATAAGATGGGAGTGACTTGACCTCAAGCTACGGAGAGTTAAATGCGGGGTAAAAAAAATTAATTCAATTACAATCTGTTAACTTGAACCATAACGGCAAATCACGACTGATAATCTTTGGAAATTAGTTACTTTGACAGATTTTTGCATTTTTCTCCCTCTTTTAACTAACCATCTTACCTAATCCACTTAAAAAATAATTTAAAAAAAATCCTCTAACTCGTTATTTTTTAGTAGCATATTTCAAAAAAAAGTTTTATAATTTGCTAAAAGAAAATAGAGAAAATGTCAAAAAACATCGCATTTAAAATTATTTTCGTCAGTGGAATATTACTGTTGGCAAATATATTCAATTCTTGCGATGGTACAAGCCGCAGATTCCCAACTGATGAGATCACATCACCATTTACCTTTTTTCCCGGACAAACCGGAGTTCGCTTCATTAATCTGACAGCAAAAACAACTCAGTTAGATTTTATTGTTGCAACGAAAAAAATTGCGAGCAGCGCCAGTTACAAAACTGCCAGTGCAATTTATAATGTCGGAAGCGTATCAAGAACGATGCAAATAAAAACAGTTGCAGATCCGCCTGTTCTCTTAAATGAATTCGCTATAACTGTAGACCCAACAAAAATTTATACTGTTGTCTCTTATGACAGATTAGATAACTTCCAGTACACAATTCTTGAGAGCGTACCAAAAGTAATTGGAACAGGCAAGTCTCAAATTAGATTCTTTCACGGAACGAAGGACATCTCGGGTACTGTCGATATAAAAATTATTAATCCTAATGGGACAAGAGTCATCGAGGGAATTAATTTTGGAAATGTAACCGAATATTGGGAAACAGAATCCGGGAAAAACAATATTATAGTATTGACTTCCGGCACGAATTCAGTGATCATGACTGTAGTCGCTCACCTCGAATCCGGAAAAATTTACAGTGCATTTATGACAGGAATAAACGGCGGGCTTGAAACTCAAAAAGTTGATATGAATTTTTTGAAACGACTCAGATTCAAGAGCCCAAGTCTTATTTAACTTTGGTCCCGGTGAAGCCAAAATTCGATTCCTTCATGCTTCCAGCGATGCCCCGCAATTGGATTTCTTAGTGGATAATGTAAAAATTGTTACAGATCAGCCATTTAAATTAGCTTCTTCACTTTTGAGAGTGAAAGCAGGTTCCCGGAATCTCAAGATTATTGAATCAGGCGGCGTTACACCGTTATTCGGCTCATCCTATAATATCGAACTTGATAAATCTTACATGTTTATTGCGTTGAATAATTATTTAAATCTCGGTGGGTTACTTTATGAAATTCCTTCAAAATCAGTTGGCAGCGACAGAGCAAGTCTGAGAGTCGTGCATGCATCTCCTAATGCGCCCTCCGTTTTTATAAAACTCACTACATCAGATTTGCGCCCACCGAATTTTGTAACATTGAGTTTTCGTGGTATCTCAAATTATGTGGAATATCCTTCCGGTCCGGTCGATGTAGCAATTTACCAAGCTGGAACGACAGACACATTGAAATACGGCAAGATGTTCTTGGATGGAGGGAGAAATTACACTGCATATATTTTAGGATTTATTTCTGGTACTGTAAGTTCGCCAGTTTCATTCGATCTATTAATTGACTCCGAACCTGAATCGCAGATGCTTTTCAGCTGGTTCTGATGAATCAGTTATGGTATTTTCATCTAATGCAAGGTTTTGTATCTTTCAGTAAACTGAATTCGGTGAGATGAGATTCAATTTTTTAAGTAAACTTTTCATTTATATCTTCGGTATAATTTTATTTTCCTTACTCAATTTAAGCTGCGGACCGATATATGATTCCCCTACAACTCCGACTCCGCCATCGCTCGGTACAGGTTCCAAAATCAGATTTTTAAATGCATCAGTCGGCAGTCCGGGTTTAGATTTATTTATCAATAATAAAAAAGTACTTTCCAACCACACGTACAAACTCGTAAGTTATTTCATTGATTTAAATCCGGGAAAGCACGAGTTCAAAATTCGAGAGACTGGCAATACAACAGACATTTTGAAAGATACATTGCGCGTTGATTCCGGAAGAACTTATACACTGCAAATTATAGGAGATTATTCTACACCTGAACTTCTATTGGCGCCGCGTTCGAATCAATATCCAACAGGCAGCAAAGCTCTGGTGCGATTTGCAAATCTTGCTCCCGAATTAGCAAAAATCGATGCCAATCTTAAAATGCCTGCAGAAAATTTCTTGTTAACCGAACTTAATTACAGAAGCACAAGCAGTTATATGGAAGTTCTCCCAAATAAAGGTTCTGTGCTGGTTTACGATGCAGGCACAACTAATCTTCATTTCTCATCAGAAGTTAATTTCGAACTTGGAAAAATTTACACTCTCTACATTTTAGGAGTAATGGGTGCTAGGGACAGCACTCAATTAAATACATATTTCATAGAGGATACAAATCCAAATCCGCAGAAGCTTTTTAATTTTGCAGTTGGCACCGCAAAAGTTAGATTCGTTAATGGAGATACTGAAGCTTCCCCTCTCCAATTTTATGTTGATGGCTCACCAATTGGCGGTTCGATCCCATTCCGTCAGGCTTCTGCCTTTTATGGATTGAATTCAGGCACAAGAAAAATAAAAGTAAATATGGGCGGAACCAGCGGTTACGTTGATACTATAATTACAATCGAGCAAAATAAGTATTACACTTTTCTTATAGCAAAAGCAGGCGGAGTTTTGAAAGGAACTCTATATGACAATCCGCCGCGGACAACAGCAGGAAGCCGATCATTACTTCGATTCATACAGGCTTCGACGAATATCGACTCTTTGGATGTTAAACTGAACACTGTTTCCGGCTCGGCGACAATACCGCAAATGAAATTCAATCAGGAAAGCGATTTCCAGGAAGTTGCAGCTGGTCAGAATATAATTACGCTATCTAAAACCGGAACACCAAATATAATGACAAGTGCAGCTTACTTTGAGGGGGGAAAGGTTTATACTGCATTTATTTTTGGTTCGACCACCGGACTCGGGAATGGTGCATTATCCATAAATTATTTAAAAGACAGCGATACTACCGGACAATCTCTCTTCACTTTCGCTCAAGTTCAGACAAATCTTAGATTGGTCAATGGTTCGCATGACAGTCCAGCGATCTCAATGCATGTGGACGATGCTTCAACAGTTACTAACCTGACATACAAGAATGCCACAAAGCTTCTTAATGTAAATACCGGTACGAGAAAAATAATTATCAGAGCTTTTGGATACACTACTCCAATCTTTCAGAAAGAGATAAATTTTGAGGCAAATCAAAACTATTTCTTTTTTGTAGCAAATAAATTTGAATCTATTGAAGTACTTTCTCTCACAACTCCGACGAAAATAGTACCCTTCGGCAAATCTAGTGTACGATTTATAAATGGGATATACGATAAAATCGGTATTGATATTCAGATCACAAACACCTCCGGGACGATTGTGTTCACGAATGTTCCATTTAAAAATGTTTCTAACTACGTCGATCTTTCATCAGGTAAGAATGAAATTATCGTAAAAGCAGCGAACACACAGGAAATATTATTTACCAGCGACGCAAATCTCGAGGTTGGTGTGGTTTATACTGCGTGTCTCCTTGGTAAAGCCGATGGGACTGCAAACGACAAATACATGCTCGGATTTATAAAAGATCTGAACACGAGTTCTCAAGCATTAACTGAATTTCCACCTCTTCGCACCAATCTCAGATTTATAAATGGAATAACCGATAATCCATTAGTCGATTTATTAGTTGATGGGACAAAAGCCGCAGGCAGTATCAGATATAAACTTGCAACATCGATTTTCAAAATTAATTCTGGAGCTAATCGGACATTCAAGCTGATGAGTGCGGGTACAACAAGTCAATTATTCAGCAAAGAATATTCAATCGATCATACAAAAAATTATAGTTTTCTTGTAACAAATCAGAGCTTAAATACTGATGGATTCCTTTTTGAAAATCCTTCAAAAACTTCGCAGCCAGGCAAGTCGTCATTACGTATTGTTCACGGAGCGTATGGATTAGGAAATTCAAATGTTTCAATTTCAAATTCCGGCGGGAAAATTAATCTGACTAACATTTCATATAAAAGTGTAACGAACTACCTCGATTTGACTTCCGGTTCTAATGAAATTGTATTTACGATCGCTTCCAGTTCTGGCAATATCATTCTTACATCTGATGCATTTCTGGAGAGCGATAAGATTTATTCCATATACCTGCTTGGAAACACGAGCGGAGCCGCGGGACAAGAATTATCAATTAACTTTTTAACTGAATCAAATAATTCGTCGCAATCTCTTTATAAATTCGAAGCAGTCAAATCCCAGTTACGTTTCATTAATGGTTCGACTGACAATCCGCTTCTAGAACTTAGCGTTGATGATAATTTTGTCGCATCTAACATTAATTACAAACTTGCCACGGGAGTCTTGAAAGTTAATTCCGGCTCAGGGAAAAAAGTTAAGATTTTTGAATTCGGTTCTTCAGCACCTTTGCTTTCACAAGATCTTACTTTAAGCCATAGCAAAACATATACTTTACTAGCGGTTAACAAAACGACTAACCTTGAAACAATGTTTTTTGAGAATCCTTCTAAGACCGCCCCATCGGGGAAATCGAGTGTTCGAGTTGTACATGGAGCGTATGATCACGGTGCAATTGATATTTATTTCACAAATTCCAGTGGAAAATTTAAGATCACTAATCTCCACTATAAAGGTGCAGCTAATTATCTCGACTTAAATTCGGGATTTAATGAAATAGTTGTAACTACTGCCGGTTCGGCGAGCAATTTAGTCATTGCCGCGGATGCAACACTCGATCCGAATAAAGTCTATACGATTTATTTCCTCGGAAATAATTCAGGCACTTCGGGTGAGGAGTATTCTTTAAACTTTTTGAATGAATCGGACTCGAATGGACAGAATCTTTTTAGCTTCACGGCAAGTGCATTGACTCGGTTAAGAACAATTAACGCCTCTCCAAACTCGCCTGGACTGGATATAGCACTTGATAAAAATAAAGTTGTTAAAAATTTACTTTTCGGTATCAGTACAGGATATGTGTTTCATCGGAGTGGACTGCATGATATAGACGTCTATGCAGGTGGAACTGTTTCTCCGGCATTGTTGAGCTTCCAGTACTTATTCGAACAAAATAAGCTGTACACTTTCATACCGATGGATTCAGTTGCAAGGTTGAATCCCCTGTTCATTGAAGACCTGAACTTCATTCCAGTACCTGGCAAATCATATATTAGATTTATTAACGCATCACCGAATGTCCCTCCACTTGATATCAGACTCGGCAATCCAACTGGGATTGTTAAGCATGGATATTTCACCTATCAATCTATAACAGATTACGAGCCATACGATCCTGCAGTAATGAGTTTTATTTTCACCGAAGCTAATACTTCGAATGAACTTTTAAGTCTGCGCGGATTCTCACTCGTTCCAAATAAGACTTATACGATCATCGTAATGGGTTTCCATAACGGTCCGGCTGGACAGAATCTGCAAGTGAAGTGGTATCAGGATAATTGAGTGAAGTTAAATTACTCTTTTGTAAATCTTTCTAGTACAAGTTTCTGCATATCTATTCAGCCATCTAAAGCACAACAGCAATATCGTAAAATAAAATTCTGCAAAGCTTACTACACTTTATGGTAAATATAAAGTTCTGATAAAAATGAAGTATCCGCTAAAGTCACCCTGCACTGGTTACAAATGAATTTTTAGAATAACTTTGTTCCCGATTAAAATGTAAAATGTTTAATTGGCTCACCTTTGCTGTCTAAATTACTCATTGCTTCAATACCTAAGTCTAGATGAATATCAACATAATTATGAGTTACTATTTTATCGCTCTCTTCAGTTTTTACTCCCTCTGGGATCATGGGAAGATCACTAACAAGAAGTAATGCCCCTCTCGAAATTCTATTTGCATAACCAACAATAAAAATTGTTGCAGTTTCCATATCAATTCCAATGGCACCAATTTTTTTTAGGTAAGCTTTAAAGTCATCATCCCATTCCCAAACTCTTCGGTTTGTTGTATAGATTACTCCGGTCCTATATTCCAAACCTCTATCAACGATTCTATCGGATACAAATTTATGTAGTTTGAAGGAGGGCAAGGCTGGGACTTCTGGAGGAAAATAGTCATTACTCGTTCCATCACCTCTAATAGCAGCGGTTGGTAAAATAAAATGTCCAATTTCTGTTGAATCTTTTAATCCTCCGCATTTACCTAAGAACAAAACCCCTTTTGGTTCTCTTGCCGTAAGAAGATCCATAATTGTAGCTGCATTAGCGCTACCCATACCAAAATTTATAATAGATAAACCACTTGAATTTGTAGAAGTTTTCATTGCTCTATTTTCACCTTTAATATCGCAATTAAATCTTTCTGCAAATTTGGTGACATAATTTTGAAAATTTGTTATAAGAAGATAATCTCCCAATTCATCTATCGTAGTGGCAGTGTAACGGGGCAACCAATTTTTAGCAATCTCTAATTTTGTTTTCATTATTATTTTGTCTGGCTAAGTTCTAGTAATAACAGAATTTTGTTTGAATAGCTCAAAAAGATGATAAGCTTGATCAGTTGTCAGTATAGTTAAAAACCACTGTTTTAATGTAGTCTTGCTCATTTTGATATTATCAACATAAGCGTACCAGTTCAAATAGTTTTGTAAATATTTTGAACTTACGCCATTAAAAGGCTGTAAGAACTTTCTGAGTTGTGAATGCACATTGTTTAGTTTTTGCAGATGAATGGTTTTGTCGTTTTTATCAACATGGTCTTTGGCTAATAGCGCTTTATGTTTTATCAATTGATTCTCTTTTGCAAACGCTTTATATGAAGGATGTTTGTCCGTTATCAATATTGCGTCTTTTGATAATTTTCCCCCTAATGCTTTTGTGATTTCTTCCTTGCTAAGTCGTTTTGATTCAATTGCTTTAAGATACTTTTTTCCGTTTCTCTCAACTGCTGTAACTACTTGAACTACTGTTTTATCTTTTCCCTTTGTATTACGCTTGAAATCGCTTCCTCTTTTTCTCGGTTCTCTGTCTAACTTTTTAACCCCTTTATTGCTCAATGGAAGTTCTAACTCATCACACTCTATTTCAGCAGATAACTGATCAGGCGCCAATTGCTCCAAAGAACTTAGTATTTTATGCCGCCAATCGAAACTGGTTTGAATGCTTATCTCCAGTTCCGCAGCTATTTTTTTTATGGGCATACCTTGTTCCATGCACCGTAAATATGACTGCCATTTTGATTTAAGCTTTATGTCATATAACGGAGTACCTGTCGTCTCACTATACCATTTATTACAATCAGTACATTGATACATTTGAACGCCATTTTGTTTGCCTCGCTTGTATACTTTTTTGCTCTTGCAATGAGGACAGGGTTTCTTTTTTCGCTTTTCTGATACTTCTTCTTGAGCACTTTGTAAGATTGACCCTTTTAACTCTTGAGTTTGAAGTAATTCATCCAATAATTCTGTCTGGGAATTATTAGGCAATTCGGCAAATAGTTGCTTTATCTTTTCTTGTATTTTCATTTTGTTAACATACTAAATTATTGCGGTAATAAATAGAACTTAGCCATTAATACTTAAAATCGTTCATGGTTTTTCGAAATCTTCCCCTTGGTTACAATATCTTATTTGGTTAATCATTTTATTTTTCTCCTACTCGCATTTTAGTGAACAATAATATGAGTGTCAATACCGCCGATCAGAAATTACATTTTTGTCTTTAATACTTTTTCTTGCGTTACCCTGTATAGTAGTCTTAAAAATTTTAGTGATTTTTTGTGACTTCGTGTTTTTGTGGCTAAATCTGGTTCAGTTTTTAATTCCTACCAGTACTTTCAGCCACAAAATCACAAAAGCACTAAATGACACAAAAAATAAAGTTTGGATAAATTT
>CAZNDS010000093.1:0-10523 GCA_964571865.1 uncultured Ignavibacteriaceae bacterium
AAGCACGATAGAATTACTCCACAAGTAAAACGGAAAATTGATTCGTATAAAATTTTGAAACTGCAGCGAGCAGGTAAATTAAATGTGTATGCTCAATCTCTCGGGAAGATGGGGCACATTGCAATGATTCTTGCGGTTCTTGCAATTTATTCATATCTATTCCGCAAGAAAATTTTCAACGACAACAGTAAAATATTATTAATCAGTATAATAATAATTCTCATTTCAGTCTTAGCATTTCTTACAGTTAAAATTGAAGTTGACGCTCCGCTTCAGTATTTAATTTTAGTTCCAGTTGCCTCCATGCTGCTCACGATAATTTTTGATTCGCGTGTTGGGTTTTATGGTACTGTTGTGATCTCGCTGATTATCGCTGGAATCAGGGGAAATGACTACACAATTGCAGTTATTAGTATAGTTGCGGGAGCTTTAGCTGCCTACTCGGTTCGTGATATTCGCAGCCGGAATCAAATTTTCCGTTCGATGATGTTTATCTTTATTGGATATCTTGTAGGAATACTTTCACTCGGTCTTGAGCGATTCATCGAATGGGAAGTCCTCGGAACAGAGCTAACTTTTGCATTAGTGAACTCGGCATTCTCTCCGGTTTTAACTTATGGACTTTTAATTTTCTTTGAACGAACATTTAAAGTGACAACTGATTTAACATTAGTTGAATTGCTCGATTTTAATCATCCGCTTCTTCAAACATTACAGACTAGAGCACCGGGAACATATCATCATTCTGTTGCGATAAGCTCTTTAGCTGAATCGGCGGCAAAATCTATCGGTGCTAATCCAATTTTAGCGAAAGTTGGAGCAATGTATCATGACATCGGGAAATCTGCCGAACCAAATTATTTTGTTGAAAATACATCAGATGAGAAAAGTGAACACGATCAGCTCGATCCTGCCGAAAGTGCAAATATAATTATAAAACATGTTGAAGAAGGAATTGAACTGGGGAGAAAGCATGATCTTCCAAAAGAAGTGATTGATTTTATTCCTGAACATCATGGAACAACAACTGCACAGTATTTTCTAACGCTAGCAAAAAAAACACAGAAAAAAGTGAATGAAGATTTATTCCGTTATCCCGGTCCCAAACCCCAAAGAAAAGAAACTGGTATTGTAATGCTGGCTGATGCAGTTGAATCAGTCTCACGAACACTTGAAGATCCAAACCGCGATGAATTGGAAGAAATTATTGACAAAATAATTCGCACACGATTTACGGAACGACAGCTTGATGAATGTGATTTGACAATGAAAGACCTGACAAATATTAAAGAAAGCTTCTTAAATATTTTAAGTGGAATTTATCATCAGCGAATTGATTACCCGACAGAAAAACAGAATTAAATCCGCATTCAAATAAATGAGCCACCTCAATAAACTTCTCAACGAGTATATAGTTTTCCTAAGAGTTGAAAAGGGCTTGTCAAAAAATTCACAGAATTCGTATAACATTGATCTAAAGAGATTTATTAAATTTTTAGAAAATTATTCCATCGACGATTACGACTCATTAGAATCAGATATGATTGTAAAGTATTTTGCGCTTTTAAAAAGTCTTGAACTTTCTAATCGTACAATCGCCAGAAATTTTTCGGCACTAAAAGGATTTTTCAAATATTTGAGTTCTAATGATTATATCAAAAATAGTCCGCTCGTTAAATATAAACCGCCGAAAATTGAAAAAAAACTCCCTGTTGTGCTAACACAAAACGAAATAGAAAAAATTCTTCAGGTGCCTAATGTAAAAACAGTTCTTGGACTGCGTGACAGAGCAATGTTAGAATTTGCCTACGCAACCGGCACAAGAGTCTCAGAATTGATCAATATTAAAAAGACAGATTTATTTTTCAGCGATGGAATTGTTAGAATCTTGGGAAAAGGTTCTAAAGAAAGATTTATACCTATCGGCAGTCATGCAATTCGCTGGACGGAAGATTATTTAATCAAATCTCGAATTGCTTTGGTTAAGCAAAATAAATCAGAAAATTTTCTATTTCTAAATAACCGCGGAAGTAAATTAACCCGTATGGGCTTCTGGAAAATATTCAAGAGTTACGTTGAAAAAGCAAATATTAAAAAGTCGGTTCACCCTCACTCGATCAGGCACTCGTTTGCAACGCATTTATTAGAAGGGGGTGCGGATTTGCGGAGCGTCCAAGAACTGCTCGGGCACAGCGATATATCAACAACTCAGATTTATACTCACATTGATAGAGAATTTTTGAAAGAAGTCCATAAAACTTTTCATCCGAGAGGATAGTGTTTTCATAAATTATTTTCCTGTATAATTGTGCGAATCAAGTAGTACGTAGTATTGAGCATTCAGTAGTTAGAGTTAAAAAACAATGAACAATTTAGAAATAGATATAAGATTAGTGATGTTCTTAATATCACTGCCGATTTTTTTTCTTTCTCTGGCAATCCATGAGTTTGCACATGCCTACAGTGCTTTTAAATTAGGAGATGAAACCGCTAAAAAGGCGGGGAGACTAACATTAAATCCATTCAAACATATTGATTTGATCGGAACGGTAATCATGCCTATCGCTGCTTATGCATCTGGATTAGCTTTGATTGGCTGGGCAAAACCCGTACCTGTAAATCCAAACTCTTTTGCACACAAAAGACTTGGTGATGGAATCGTTTCATTCGTCGGACCGCTTTCGAATCTAATTGTCGCATTTATACTTTTTTCGTTGATTCTGTTTCTTCCCTCTTCCTCAATTTTTGAATTCAGCAACAGTACTATTACTTCCCACGATTTGCTATGGTATGGAGTGTTTTTAAATGTTTTTTTGGGATTTTTTAATTTGCTTCCAATTCCCCCTCTTGATGGAGCTCACATTTTACATTCTGTTTTCTATAATAAATACACAGAAAAATATGCCAATGTTGGGTTCATCGGTTCATTTATTCTGCTGATTTTCATTTATAGTCCATTATGGAAATATTTCATTTCGATAGTAAATTCAACAATGAATTGGCTGATAAGAATTTCGAACAGTTTGTTGTGAGAATTATTTCATCAGTTGATGCTATGATAGAATTTATCTGTAATCTCTTCTCTTTTGAAAATCTAAATTAGTTATTGGTGGGAGCTCGCTGTCTGACTCTTTACATTTATCATATTCCCAGATTTTTGCATACAGCGCCATTGTATAAACTGATGAAAAGAGAGCAAGAATGAATCCTTGGAAACCATCTTTATAACCTTTGTTTGAAATGAAAAGTCTTATAAAAGCTCCTATTGGATTCAGAACAAGATGATACCATCGAACTTTTTTGTTTTTGTGGACCGACAATTTATTAGAAACATGAAGAGATGTGTAATAATTAATTCGTTGCAGATAATCATACAAAGTATGATATGTGTAATGATGTAAGAGACCCTTTAATCTAGCACTCTCAGTTTTTGCACTAAGAAAACCATGTACTTCAGCATGGACTGCCGTGACCGAATCTTTCTTAAAAAAACGAAGCTGATAATCTGGATACCATCCGCTGTGCTCAATCCATTTTCCCAGAAAAAAAACTTTTCGAGGAATTTCAAATGCAGAAATAGAATGTTCTTGTATACTCAAAATTGATTCAATTTCTTCTCTAAGTTCTTTAGAGATTTCTTCATCAGCATCAATTACGAAAATCCATTCATTCGTTGTTTGATTAATTCCAAACTCAACTTGTCTTGACGAGCCAGGATACTCACGCTGGATAATTTTCACGTTAAACTTGCCCGCTATCTCAAGTGTTCGATCTGTACTGAAAGAATCAATTAAAATTATTTCGTCAGCCCACTTTATGCTTTCAAGACATCTTGAGATGTTTTTCTCTTCATTGAATGTGGTAATTACTATGCTAAGAGTTTTTCTCATATCAGTTTCTGGTTTAATCCGCCTTCGTCCGTCAGCCGACGGACTTCGGCCGACCTGCCTGCACAAAGCCGAGTCTTTGTTTCGGCGAAGGCAGGCGAGAAGGTTGGGTATAATTCCCCGACGCTTGCGTCGGAACAGGGTTCGGGGCTTGCCCCGAGGTTCATACCATTGATTTTACAATATATTTTCAGAGGCATACTAATTTATGCTGCAACTTTGTAACAATTATACAGATTTTCAACCGAAATATAGCTTATGTTTTATAAAATGGATTGTTTATTTTTGGGTGATTTGATGCAGATTTTGTATGATAAAGGTAATAAATGAATAAAACTGGACTCAATAGGCGCAAAGTTTATTTTCGAGTTGTCAAATACGTAAAACCGTATTGGCGTCATTTGATCGGAGTATTACTGACGACAATATTTTTTACTATTTTCAGCGGGCTCTCAATTTATTTAACTATTCCGTTGTTGGAAACTTTATTTCAAACGGAGATTCAAGCTGAGAATTCAAATATTTCAACAGCCGAATTGAATCTGAAGCCGAAAGCAGAAACTTCCAGTTCAGGATTTTTATCTAGTATAAAGGATGAACTATCGGGTGTGATGTTTTCCTTTATAGATAAACCTTCGAAAAGGGAATCGTTATTTAGAATTTGTTTGATAATTGTGCTCGCATTTTTGTTTAAGGCAATTTTTGGTTACGCTCAATCTTATTTAATGGCATATGTTGAACAGGGATTTATACGAGACCTTAGAAATCAAACTTACACTCATCTTAACAAATTGTCGTTGAGATATTTTACAAATGAACGAATCGGAAATTTAATTTCTCGGATAACGAACGACATAACGATGATCAATACGGGCATTTCTGCAAGTTTTGTTACTTTGGCAAAGGAACCGCTTTTGCTTATTGTCTTTCTTTTGCTTGCACTCGCTATAAGCTGGCAGTTGACAATTCTTTCTTTGATCGTTATGCCATTTTCATTGGTGATAATAAGCTGGCTTGGTGTGAAGCTGTACAGGCAAAGCTACTTACTTCAGGCGAAAATGGCAGATCTAACTTCCTTTCTTCAAGAAAAAATCTACGGGACGAAAATCGTTAAAGCATTTAATATGGAAAAAAGGGAGAATGAAAATTTCTTCTCACACACAAACCATTTTTTTAAGATAATTCTAAAAATCACTCGGATTAGAAACATTGCATCTCCTGTGACTGAGTTTTTAAGTATTGTTGCAGGAGTATTAATTATTTGGTATGGCGGGATTCAAGTTCTTGAGTCACAAACATTAAAGGCAAGCGAGTTCCTTGGATTTCTTTTTATAATATTCCAAATTATGCCGCCAATAAAAGAATTGAGTAATGTTGCAAATCGTTTGCAAGAATCAACCGCTGCCGCATCAAGAGTTTTTGAGATCATCGATGAACCGATTTCAGTTACGAGTTCACCACAAAGTAAACCATTTCATGAATTCAACGATAAAATTGTTTTTAACGATGTATCGTTTTACTATGAAAAAAATCATGTTGATATTTTGAGTGCTGTTGATTTTCAAGTTAAACGTGGAGAGGTTATTGCACTTGTTGGTCCAAGCGGAGCCGGAAAAACAACTCTCGTCGACCTTCTTCCAAGATTTTATGATGTTACATCAGGTGCAATTTCAATCGATGGAATCGATATTCGAGATTACGATTTAAAATCATTGCGGAATCACATTGGTATTGTAACTCAAGACTCAATTCTTTTTAATGACACTATCAAGAACAACATTAGTTATGGCTTCGAAAATCTGGTAGATGAAGATATAATCGATGCAGCAAAAGCCGCAAATGCTCATGAGTTCATTACTAAACTTAACAAAGGGTATGAAACTGTAATTGGTGAGCGTGGATTAAAATTATCCGGCGGTCAGCGGCAGAGACTTTCGATTGCAAGAGCTTTATTGAAAAATCCGCCAATAATGATTTTTGATGAAGCTACCTCAGCACTCGACAGCGAGTCAGAAATTCTTGTGCAGGAAGCAATCGAACGTATGATGAAGAACCGTACAACATTTGTTATTGCACATCGGCTGAGTACTGTTAGAAAAGCAAATAAAATAATTGTAATCGATAAAGGAAAAATTGTTCAAATCGGCAGACACAATGAGTTAATTTCCGATACAACAGGTCTATACAATCGCCTATACACACTGCAATTTATGATGGATGAGGAATCCGAATGACTTTTTCGCGTGAAAGAATAATTCAGATAATTGACAGAACCGGCTTCGTATTTTTATTTATTTTCGCTGCAAGCATAACCACATCGATTTTTGTTAATCAGATTGGATATTTCGGTGCGTTAATTACATTATTGGTAAAATTTCTATATCAAAAAAGTTTTGAGAATAAATCTACCGGACTTGAAACATTATTCATTGCTTTGATTATTACTGAGATTATTTCCGCACTTTTATCAGAGAACAGCTCACAGTCGTTTCATAATGCATTTAAGCGTGCAATTCTTTTACCAGTGATATATCTGCCTTCATATTATCTTCATAATGAAAAAAGGTTTAAAAGATTTTTCTTTGCATTTTTAGCTGTTGCATGTCTTGGAATGTTACTGTATTTGTTTTTTGCTTACCGTCATTACATTGAACAAATTTACGTGCGTGAATCGAAAGGCCCATCTCCGTTTCAATACGTAATGACTGCAGGTGGATTGATGAGCATTGTAACAATTATTATGGTTGGATTTCTGCTTCAAAAGAATTTAAGCTTGAAATACAAGCTATTAACCCTTGTAGGAATTTCAATTTCAATAGCAGGCTTGCTTTCGAGCTATACACGTGCAGCGTGGGTTGGAACAGCGGCTGGAGTATTTTTTTTGTTAATCTTAAACCGAAATTGGTTGCTGATTGGAATTTTGTTAGCAGGCATCGTAACATTCTTTTTATCAATAAATAATCGCAGTACGCTGCATAGTTATGATTTAGTTCATAGTCAAAAAAGTATTGGCTATGAAACTGATGGGAGGGCATATTCGTCTGCAATGTTCGGTGAATATTTGCTGATTGCAGATTATGATCAAGGAGTTTTGTTTGGGAAATTGAATGAAGGACAATTCAAATTAATAAGTAAATATGAAACTAATTCCCCTGCGGTATCAGTAAATGTATTGGATCAAACTGCAATTATTTTGTTATTAAATTCTGAATTTCTTTTTTATAAAGTTGATGAATCCGGACTTGAGTTGATTGGATCATTTATTTCTCCGGGCAGAGTTACATCATACAGCATTCGGGATTCGCTTATGTTTATTTCCGAGTACGAGGATGGTTATTCCATAGTAAATATTAAAAATCCAGAAACAGTTTCACTTCTAAGTTCAGGAAAATTACCTGAAGTGAAAAAGATTGCTCTTTCAAATGTGATAGTTAAGGATAATTTAGCTTATTTCACATGTTCCGAAATTGGACTGTTGATATATGACTTTTCAGATATTACTGCTCCGTTAAAACTTAGTGAGTATTCATCAGATGGAGATCCAAATGCAATGGCTCTCTATAAAAACTTATTTTTTCTTGGAGATGGAAAGTATGGAATCCGAGTGTTCGAAATATCGGATCGGCTGAATCCAAAACTCTTGAATACAATCAAGCTGGATGGAAGTGTCGGCGGGTTGAGAGTCAAAGATAATTATCTATGGGCGAGTGATTTAATTGGTAACTTATATCAGATAAATATAGAGAACTACAATAGGCCAATAATTAATAAATATGTTTCAATAGATGGTGTAATCACCTCCTTTGAAATTGACCAAGATAGAGTTTTGATGACTGAATTAAAGCGAAGCCGGTTCAGCTCAATATTTGATCCATACCATTCCTCAAACATTGAACGATTGAATCAGTTTCAAGTCGGATTTTTAATTTTTAAAGATTATCCAATTTTTGGTATCGGTAATATTGATTTAAATGAAATTTATAAGAGATACCGTGAAAAGACTGACAAGTATTCTTATGGGCACCTACATAATAATTATTTACATATGCTTGCAATTCTCGGAATTATTGGATTTGTAATTTTTATCTCAATTCTTGTAAAAGTTTTTCTAATACACTTAAAAAGTTACCACCAATGCGGTAAAAATGAATTCTATCGTTCAGTCTCAAGCGGATTATTTGCTGCTTTCATCGGGATTTGTGTGAGCGGTTTATTCGAATATAATTTTGGTGATCACGAAATCGTTACAATGTTTTGGCTTCTCGCGGGCTTAAACATCTCAATTCGAAAATTAGTAAGAGTTCAACAATGACGATTTCTGCCTGCATAACTGCATTCAACGAAGAGTTCAATCTCGAAAAAACATTACAAAGTCTCGACTGGGTAGATGAGATCATTGTTGTAGATTGCGAAAGCTCGGACCTCACTTCGGAAATTGCACAAAAATTTAATTGTAAAATATTTTCTCAGCCGAATAATTCCAATCTTAACGTGAATAAAAATTTTGGATTTTCTAAAGCTTCTGCAAATTGGATTCTATGTTTAGACGCTGATGAAGTGATCCCGCAAAAATTAAAACTGGAGATTCAAGATTTATTAAAGAAAGATATAGCCGAAAATGGTTTTTTCCTGAAACGAAAAAACAATTATTTCGGAAAGTTTCTAATGCGCGGAGGGAATTATCCAGATAAACAGCTTCGGCTTTTCAGAAATGGTTTTGGAAAATTTCCAGCTAAGCATGTACATGAAAGAATGGAAGTTCGGGGAGAAGTTGGAATCCTCAACGAACCGTTTGAGCATTATCCATACAGAGACGTCAAACGATACATTGAAAAACTTAATTTCTATACAACATTTGAATGTGAGTACCGATACAACGGAGGTCAAAGATTCTCTGCTAATAAGTTTTTCAAGATTTTGGTTTCTGCTTTTATTAGATTTTTAAGAAGATATTTTTTCAAATTAGGTTTCCTTGATGGATTTCAAGGTTTTGCTGCTGTTTTTTTTGATTTTGTTAGTCAAGTGTTAATTCAAATTAAATTATGGGAGATTTGTCGAAATAATAGAAATGGCTGAAAAGAAAATGAACCAAGCAATGTTTTTGCAATTGATACTTCAATATCAAACTACGGCGATGATCGGAATGGGCAAAATTAAAAATCCGATGACGGATAAAATCGAACGTGAAATGGATCATGCCAAATTTTCGATAGACATGCTCGATATGTTAAAGAGCAAAACAAAAGGTAATCTTGAAAGTGATGAAGAAAAATTCTTAGATCAAATTATCAGAGACCTAAAATTAAACTTTGTTGAAGAGAGCAACAAAGATAAAAGTCCTTCTGAAACAAAAGATGATAAAACTGATACCAAGAGCACTGAGTCTGATGGAGAAAAAAGTGCAGAATAAAAAATTGAAGCTTGGAATAATTGCAAACATAAATAAATCCGAGATAAAGGACAGCGTTGTTGAATTTGTCGCTAGTAATATTGGCTCGTATAGATTTGTCCTAAGCAGATATGCCTATAAATTTCTTGAGAAACCTCTTAAAGCTAAACAACTTCTTAAAAAGGTACAATCTGTGAATGAAGACCAATTCAAAAACAAGATTGACTATCTGTTATCGTTTGGCGGTGACGGTACTATGCTTTACAGTGCAAATGTAGCGGTAAAAGCAAATGTCCCTTTAATTGGAGTGAATTTTGGGAAGCTTGGATTTTTAGCTGACGTAAATTATTCGGAATTGAGTCAGCTTCTCAACGATCTTCGCAGAAAAAATTATAAGCTTGAGGAACGAATTCTTCTGAAAGGTGAAATATCAACTCACAATAGAAAAAAGTTTTCTGCATTGAATGATATAGTAATTGAAAAAGGAGGATGGTCCAGAATAATTGAGATCAATACGTGGGTGAATAAAAAGTTCTTGACTACTTTTCGTTCTGATGGCTTGATAATTAGTACGCCTACCGGTTCGACAGCATATTCTTTATCAAGCGGCGGTCCTATTTTGCTCCCCGATTCAAACGTAATCGTTTTAAGTCCGATTTGCCCGCATACACTTACTGTACGTCCAGTCGTGATCCCAAGCGACTGTGAAATACTGATTGAAGCAAAATCTTCTTATAAAACGGTCATGATAAACTACGACGGTCAGCAGGTCTTTAAACTAAAACCGCCGGTGAAAATAAAAATTAATAGATCGACAGAATCTCTGAAGCTGATAAAAAAGAAAAATGCGGATCACTTCCAAACTCTCCGTGAAAAACTGATGTGGGGAATGGATGTGAGAGAAAATATTTAAAATCTATATCTCATTTGAATTGGAGTTAAACATGAAAAATTATTTAATCTTATCCTTCTTAATCGCCTTCTCAATCTACGGAAACTCGCAAACTTTGAATAATCTCGTGACCGATGAACGTTCAGGGAAACCAATGCTTCTCGGTTTGTGTACTGCAGAATATTTAATATCTGACACATCATTTTCGTGGTGGTACGAATCTGAATATGAAAACTACGAACCTGCCGACTCAATAATGCAGAGCATTAATTTAAAAGATGTTCACATTGTACTAGTTATGGGAACTTGGTGCGGAGATACGCGAAAGCAGCTTCCAAGATTTATAAAAATACTC
>CAZNDS010000094.1:0-10461 GCA_964571865.1 uncultured Ignavibacteriaceae bacterium
TTTCCTGCCCGCCTCATTGATCTCTATGTGGCAGGCGGGTTAGAGTAGGCTCATTAAATGTTAGAAATTATCTTATTCATCTTTTTTTCTTTGATAGCTGTCGCTTCTGCAGTGATAATGATCACAAGAGCGAATCCTGTCATCTCTGCAATTTTCTTAATCGTTAACTTCTTTTCATTGGCGGGATTATATCTCATCCTCAATGCCCAGTTCATCGCTGTATTACAAATTCTTGTATATGCAGGTGCGATTATGGTATTATTTGTCTTCGTGATAATGCTGTTGAATCTCGGTGATGAAGAAGCATTGACAGATAAATTCGGATTAAGAAAAATCACAGCGGTTTCGGTCGGGGCGATTATATTCTTTCAACTTGCATATTTTATTTTAGTCAAAGGCAATTCTGCAATCAGCATGCCCCAATCTAATAATTCAGCCGCGGCAGGGAGTGTAGAAAATATTGGAATACAGTTGTTTACAACTTACCTAATTCCATTTGAAGTAACTTCGATGCTTTTAATTGCTGCAATTATCGGTGCTGTAGTTTTAGCGAAAAGGGAATTCGAATGATTGGAATAGAATTTTATTTATTAGTCAGTGCGTTAATGTTTTGTATTGGTGTGGTAGGAGTAATCACCCGGCGAAATGCAATTATTGTTTTTATGTCTATTGAATTGATGTTGAACTCTGTGAATTTAACATTTGTTACGTTTTCTTCTTATCTGGGAGACAGTGCAGGACAAATTTTTGTATTTTTTGTTATGGCAGTAGCTGCTGCTGAAGCCGCAGTTGGACTTGCGATAATCATTGCGATTTTCAGAAATAAACTAACAGTTAACTTAGACGAAATTAATATTCTCAAGTGGTAATCTGACTGATGTTTACTAATTTAATATATCTTACAGTTTTCCTCCCATTGCTGGGATTTGTAGTAAATGCTTTTTTCGGCAGGAAAATTAAAAACGAAAAAGTTATTGGAATAATTGGAAGCGGAGCTGTCGGCTTAGCTTTTTTAATATCGGTTTTTTCTTTCTTTGAATTGCTTTCCTTGCCTGCTGAAGAGAGAACTATAATTGTTGGTCTTTTTCAATGGATGCATGTAGCAAATCTGGATGTCTCTTTCGCTTATCAAGTTGATCCTCTTTCATTAGTAATGAGTTTGATTGTAACCGGAGTCGGCTTCTTAATCCATGTTTATTCAATTGGCTATATGCATGGCGACAAAGGATTCGCTAGGTTTTTTGCTTACCTAAATCTCTTCATCTTTATGATGATGAATTTGGTACTTGCTGATAACTTTGTTCTTCTCTTTTTAGGATGGGAGGGTGTCGGATTATGCTCATATCTTCTAATTGGATTTTGGTACGATCGTAAATTTGAAAACAGCACAACAGCTGATGCAGCAAAGAAAGCGTTTATCGTAAATCGAGTAGGCGACTTTGGCTTTTTACTTGGAATGTTTTTGATATACATGACTTACGGAAGCTTAAAATTTTCTGAAGTTTTCTTATTCGCAGAAAAAATTCCAATTCCGGAAATTACCCTGACTTTAATTACACTATTTTTATTTATTGGAGCAATAGGAAAATCAGCTCAGATTCCTCTATTCGTTTGGCTCCCTGATGCAATGGCTGGACCAACACCTGTCTCAGCACTTATTCACGCCGCGACAATGGTCACTGCAGGCGTTTATATGGTTTCGAGATGTTCGGTTTTATTTGTGCAAGCAGAAACTACAATGATGATCATTGCAGTGATCGGACTTGCAACGGCTTTCATTGCGGCAACAATTGGATTAGTACAAAACGATATTAAAAAAGTTTTAGCTTATTCGACTGTCAGTCAGCTTGGATTTATGTTTCTTGCACTCGGTGTCGGTGCATTCACTGCTGGAATTTTCCATTTGATGACACATGCATTTTTCAAAGCACTTTTGTTTCTTGGTGCCGGTTCGGTTATTCACTCAATGCACGATGAACAAGATATCCGAAAAATGGGCGGACTGAAATCAGTAATGCCTAAAACCTATTGGACGTTTTTAGCTGCCGCACTTGCAATTTCTGGTATTCCGCCGCTTTCAGGATTTTTCTCTAAGGATGAAATTCTCTGGAAGTCATTCGCGGATGAGTCGAGTGTGCTTTATGTAATCGCTGTTGCAACAGCCATGATGACTGCGTTCTATATTTTTAGATTATTCTTCTTAACTTTCGAAGGGAAGAAAAGATGGTCTGATCATGTCCATCCGCATGAATCTCCATCTGTAATGACAATTCCTCTTATCGTTCTTGGAGTATTGTCAGTAATCGGCGGTTTTATTGGAATGCCTGCATTGTTCGTCGGTGAGAGTGGTAACTTATTTGGATTATGGCTTGCACCTGTATTTGAGCCTGCATTGAGTAAAATTACTCATTACGGCGAGCACTCTCATTCGACAGAATTGCTTCTTATGATTCTTTCTGCCGGAATTGCCGCATTATCAATTTATCTTGCACGGAAGTTTTATCTTCAAAATATTAAACCTATCAGCGCTTTGGTCAATAATTTTTCCAAGTTGTACAAATTTTTGTTGAACAAGTATTGGATAGATGAAGTATATGATTTCCTTGTTGTCAATCCAATAAAAGTCGCATCCGATAAATTTCTTTGGAAAGTTAATGACGTTAAGGTCATAGATGGATTTCTGAATGGCACGGCAGCTTTTTTTGATTCCGGAAGCAAGTTCATCAGAAAGATGCAAACCGGTGTTGCTCAATTTTATGCTCTTATAATGGTCTCCGGAATCGCTTTAATAATTTTTATCTTTTTCATCTTTTAATTTATGCTTGAAAATTATCTTTTATCTGCAACGATTTTCTTACCGCTGATTGGATCAATTTTGATTCTCTTCATTAACTCAGAGAAAAAAAATCTTCTTAAATATTTTGCATTAATAATCTCGACGGTAACATTTCTAATCTCTCTATTTCTTTACTTCGGCTTTGATGAAACTAAGACAGAATTTCAGTTTTTAACCAAAGTGGAATGGATTAAGAGTTTGAATGTTAGTTACCACATTGGGATTGATGGGATTTCACTTCTTTTAATTCTTTTAACAACATTCATTACACCACTGACACTGATTTCTTCTTGGGAAAGCATTCAAAAAAAGGTAAAGGAATTTTTGTTTTTCTTTCTTGTTCTTGAAACCGGAATGATCGGGGTTTTCGCTTCACTTGATTTCTTCTTATTCTATATCTTTTGGGAATCGATGCTTATCCCAATGTATTTTATTATCGGTATTTGGGGAGGCGAAAGAAAAATTTATGCTGCTGTAAAATTCTTCCTTTACACAATGTTTGGAAGTCTTTTAATGCTTATTGCAATCATCGCACTCGGAATTTACGGAATGGAAGTTTTAGGTTATTTCACAACCGATTTTCTAATTCTAAAAAGTGTTGCTCCGAAGCTTGCTCAATCTATCCAGTTATTGATGTTTTTAGGTTTTGCATTGAGTTTCGCAATCAAGGTGCCGCTGTTTCCATTTCACACTTGGCTGCCAGATGCACACGTTGAGGCGCCAACTGCTGGAAGTGTTATTCTTGCAGGTGTTCTGCTTAAAATGGGAACCTATGGATTAGTTAGGTTCTGTTTGCCGATGTTTCCACAAGTTGCAATCGATTTAGCACCAATCATAAGTGTTTTGGCAATAGTCGGAATTATTTACGGAGCTTTGGTTGCTATGGTTCAACCTGACATGAAGAAATTAATTGCATATAGTTCTGTCAGTCATCTTGGATTTGTTGTACTTGGAATATTTGCAATGAATATTGAGAGTCTGCAAGGAGCCGTTATACAGATGATCAATCACGGGCTTTCTACGGGCGCACTCTTTCTTTTGGTTGGAATGATCTATGATAGACGTCACACAAGACTAATCGCAGAATATGGTGGAATAGCAAGACAGGTTCCAATTTTTTCAACTGTTCTTCTAATCGTTTCCTTGAGTTCAATCGGTCTGCCTTTATTGAATGGATTTATTGGTGAGTTCTTAATTTTGCTTGGAACTTTCAAATCTGCTGTTCTTGGCAGCTGGTGGTTTGCTGCATTTGCTGCGACGGGTGTTATTTTTGCCGCTGTTTATTTACTATGGATGTATCAAAGAGTTGTATTTGGGAAACTGGAGAATCCTGAAAATGCAAAACTAACCGATCTCACCAAAAGAGAAATCGGATTACTTATTCCAATTTTAATTTTCATTGTATGGATCGGAATTTATCCCTCGACTTTTTTGAATAAGTCCGAAGAGTCAGTAAAAAACATTTTAAGAGACGTCAACCAAAGCCAAACTGAACTTGTAATCAAAATGCCAAAGATAAATTGATGAAAAAAATTACCTTAATATTTTCAATACTTTTTATAATTACTATTCAGGCTGAATCTATTTTAGCTAATTCGATGAACGAGACTGTAAGCGATACACTTACACAGACAGTTTCAGCCGAAAATGGTTCTCATATCAGCGAGAAAAATCTTCCATCCGCAATAATGGTTATTCCGTTTGTGGTTTTATTACTAATGATTGCAACCGGTCCATTATTCTATAAACATTTTTGGGATAATCATTATCCAAAAGTTGCAATATTTCTTGGCTTGATCACTGTTACGTATTACATAGTAGTATTAAAAGATACACACAGTTTAATTCATACATTGGAAGAATATCTCTCATTTATTGCTTTACTAACATCTCTCTTCGTTGCTTCTGGTGGAATTTTAATCAAGATCGATCGCAAATCTACACCGTTTGCAAATGTTCTTCTTCTATTCTTTGGTGCTTTGATCTCAAATCTCATTGGAACAACAGGTGCTTCAATGCTTCTTATTCGCCCGTTCCTGAGAATGAATCGAGATAGAATTAAACCGTATCATGTTGTCTTCTTTATATTTATTGTCAGTAATATGGGAGGCGGCTTGACACCCATTGGCGATCCGCCACTGTTCCTTGGATTTTTAAGAGGTGTAGAATTCTTTTGGGTTGCAACTCATGTCTGGCATATTTGGCTGATAGGAATTATAATTATAATGATTGTATTTTACTTTGTCGATAGCAGGAATACTGGTAAAGTTGAATCGAAAACAGAGTACTCTGGAAAGATTGAACTTCGTGGTACGAAAAATTTTATTTATCTGTCAATCGTTATTATCTCTGTTTTCTTGGATCCAAAAGTTTTGAGTTGGGTACCGAGTTTGCATCCCTTACCATTTGGAATTAGGGAAATAATAATGTTCTCAGTTGCGTTTTTCTCGTATAAATTTGCAGATAAAGAAGCTCTTAAAGGGAATGAATTTGATTTCGATCCAATTAAAGAAGTTGCATTCTTATTCATAGGAATTTTTGCAACGATGATCCCAGCATTGCAGTTAATCGCTTATGAAACCAAAGTTTATGGTGCGATGTTAACTGCTGACATTTTTTATTGGGGAACGGGAATATTATCTGCATTTCTTGACAACGCCCCGACTTATTTGAATTTTTTAAGTGCCGCTATGGGTAAATTTGGTTTGAACATCGACTTGTATCAAGATGTTCAGCATTTCCAAGAACAGGATCCCATCTACTTGATGGCAATTTCAGTTGCGGCAGTATTTTTTGGAGCTATGACTTACATTGGAAACGGTCCCAATTTTATGGTGAAATCAATTTCTGAACGAGCCGGAATTGAGGTGCCGAGTTTTGTCGGATACTTAGCGAAATATGCGATCCCAATATTGATCCCAATCTTTACGGTTATCTGGTTATTATTCTTTTATGGCAGAGGTTAATATGAATTCAATTAAAAACGCATTGCAAAAAAATAAAAATGGTTTGTTTTATGGAAATCGGATCATTTTACCTTTTAGATGCACAATTTTGAAATTAATTTATCAATCGGAAATAATTACAGATTTTTCTCAATGCAGTGCGGATGTAGTTGTCTGCGAAGGTGAAAACTTTACAGACATTTACATGAAGAAACATAAATACTTGAAAGATGATATTTCAAAGTATGAGAATATCAAACTTGTAGTTGTAGAAAAGGGGAGTGATTTGTTTGATTTTTCAAATCACATTAAATTGCTTCTAACCTTAAATGATGATCATAAAATAAACATTGAAACACCAACAGACGATCAAGTTTTTATAGATTAACATGGATATAAATTCGTTTATAAATATTTTACCAATTCTACTCATAACTCTGCTGGCATTGACTGCAATCTTAATTGAAGCATTTTACAAAAAGAGCGAATTGATATTGCGATGGCTGACCTTTGCTGGTACCATTGGAGTTGGCTTTTATTCTCTCATAAGAATTGATGAACAATATTTGAATTTCTCTGGGATGGTTCATTCTGGGGGAATCACTCACATTTTTTATTTTGCTTTTCTAATCGTTACAGGATTGATTTCAATAATTTCTAAAAATTATTTGGAAAGAATTCAATCACACCATGGAGAATATTATATTTTACTCATGCTATCTGCCCTCGGGATGATGATAATGGCAGCTTCACGGGATTTGATGTTAACCTTTTTGGGAATAGAATTAATGTCGATCAGTTTTTATGTTTTAGCCGGTTTTAATAGAAAAAAACCGTTAAATAATGAAGCTTCATTGAAATATTTTCTTTTGGGTGCGTTTGCTACAGGATTTCTTCTCTACGGAATCGCTTTGATTTATGGTTCTGCAAAGACAACAAATATTTCAACCATAATAGCTTCTTTTCCTTCACTTCTATCGAACGTGATTTTTTCGATTGGTCTCGTTTTATTTTTAATTGGATTATCTTTTAAGATCGCTGCATTTCCATTTCATATGTGGGTGCCCGATGTTTACGAGGGAAGTCCGACTACTGTCACTGCATTGATGTCAACGGTTGGAAAAATGGCGGCCTTTTCTGCAATAATTGTTTCAGTGTATGGTTCAACAATGCAGCCATTGATGTTTGCAGATATCTCAAACATGTTGGCTGTGCTATCAGTGTTGAGTATGCTTTTCGGCAGTATTGTGGCTTTAGCACAAACGAATTTAAAGCGAATGCTCGCTTACTCAAGTATCGCACATGCTGGATACATGCTTATCGGAATTGCTGCGGCAAATAAACTCGGTTTGAGTGGTGTGATTTATTATTTGATTGTTTATTCTTTTATGAATCTTGGTGCATTCCTCTTAATTTCATTATTTGAAGATTCAGCTGATAAAAGAGTGCAATTAGATGATTTAGCTGGATTAGTAAATCAAAGTCCATTCTTAGCAGCTTTCATGGCGATGTTTATGTTTGCATTATCAGGACTTCCACCTTTTGGAGGATTTTTTGGAAAATATTATGTTTTCATTGCTGCAGTTGAATCGGGAATGACGTGGCTTGCAGTGCTTGGTGTGTTTTCGAGTGTAATTGCTGTATATTTTTATCTACGAGTAATTATTTATATGTACTTCAAGGAGACTCAATTTTCAATTACTTCGAAATATTCTTTTGCAGAAAATTTTGTTCTCGTTGTTAGTATGTTAATTGTTTTGCACATGGGAATTCTTCCTTCAACCGTTTTAGACCTAATTGCAAAATATCTTTAAAAATATTTTTATAGACATTGGATGAACAACGTATGATTAAAGTTGTCACTTCCTCGGAAATAAAAAAATTAGATCAACTTGCATCCTCCAAATATGGCATCCCTTCAATAGTTTTAATGGAAAATGCTGCAATTGGTGTCGTGGATTTCATTACGGAATATTTGTCTCCTACAAATCGAATTGAAAACGTTCTTATAATTTGCGGGCATGGAAATAATGGCGGAGACGGATTCGCAATTGCTAGGCACTTAGTTAATCGAGGTTTTGATGTAATAACCCAGTTCATCGGTGTGAAGAAAAAATTATCGGGAGATGCGAAAACCAATTACGAGATTCTTACTAGGTTTGAATCTGAATTATCCAATCTCAAAATCATCTCTTCCACGAAAACATTACCGCCGAAATCCATTGGAAATCCAGATTTGATAATTGATGCAATGCTTGGTACAGGATTAAGTTCAGCACTACGAGAACCTTATGATAAATTTGTCAATTGGGTGAATAAAATAAAATCTATTAAAGTCGCTGTTGATATTCCCACTGGGCTTTCAAGTGACCATGGCAAAGTAATGAATTACTGTTTCAAAGCTGATTATACTTTGACCATGGGTTTACCCAAAATAGGATCATTAATTAATGACGGTCCGAACTATTGCGGGCATGTTGAAATTGTAGATATCTCTTACCCTTGTTCTTTATCAGAGGATCTTAATCTCAATACTTCTCTGATAGAAATTTCAGATGTAAAAGCATTCTTACCTAAAAGAAATTATAGTGCACACAAATACTCAGTAGGCAAAGTACTTGCGATCTCAGGCTCAAAGGGATTGACAGGTGCTGCTGTAATGTCTTCCGAATCTTCGTTACTATCCGGATGTGGAGGAGTTCTTCAGTTGACCACTGAACGCCTACAAAATATTTATTCCAAAAAACTAAAAGAAGTAATGACATTCTCGACCGGAAGTGATAAAGGATTTCTTTCATCAGCAGATTTCAATGAAATAGAATCAAAACTTGAATGGGCTGATGTATTTATGATCGGTCCTGGACTTGGTCAAAATAGTGAGACGGCTGAATTAGTTTACAAATTATTAGAGAAATATCCGAAGAAGAAAAAAGTAATTGATGCGGATGGATTGAATTTTCTAGCAGCTAATAATATTATCGGAAAAGCGAATTTGTTGAACGCGATTTTAACTCCTCATCTCGGAGAATTTTCTCGATTAACCGGAAAAAGCACATCTTACTTAGTTGAAAATCTTTTAACTGAAGGAAGGAAATTCGCACTCAAACATAAATGTGTTTTAGTATTGAAGGGTGCTCCGACAATTGTTTTTGACAAAAATGGAAGAAGTTTCATTAATTCAACCGGTAATCCGGCATGGGAGATGTGCTAACCGGAATAATTTCTGGACTTTACGCTCAAGGAATTTCGGCGCTTGAAGCTGCTATTTGTGGAGTTTTTATTCATGGACTTGCGGCTGATATTGCGAAACAAAAAAAGAACGAATACAGCTTAATTTCATCCGATGTTCAATTTAATATTTCCAATGCTATTAAATTGATAATATCGGATTAAAATTTTAACTGGAACATAAGAAAAATCAATTAGTTACAAATTTGTGGTTGAAAGTTTTATACTCTTAATTTAACTTACATCCAAATATTAAGATAAAGGACGTGAACGATGCCAGTACTAAAGACACCAAAAGCAGACTTAAAACGAAAGTATCAGAGAGTTTTCGAAATATCGTTAATTATTGCTCTAACCGTTTTAATCATAGCATTTAAGTTTTTCCCGACATTTGAAGGCTCTGGTGCTGACTTACAAGCGGTACAAGAATTAGTTAATGTGGAAGATATTGTAAAAACGAAACAAGAAAATAAACCACCACCGCCGCCAAAACCTCCAATTCCAATTGAAGCACCATCTGATGATGTTCTCGAAGATATTGAAATTGGCAGCACTGAAATAGATTTATCACAAACCTTTGAAGCTCCACCGCCACCGCCAAAAGAGACTAAAGTGATCGAAGAGGAAATAACATATTTTGAAGTAGTTGAGGATATGCCTGAACCAATCGGAGGTATTCAAGCAATTCAATCAAAGATAACTTACCCGGAAATCGCAAAACGAGCTGGAGTTGAAGGGAAAGTCTATATTCTTGCTTATGTAAATGAACAAGGCGAAGTTACAAAGACAGAAGTTTTACGAGGGATAGGTGCAGGATGCGATGAAGCGGCTGAAAAAGCTGTGAAGGATACTAAGTTCAAGCCAGGAAAACAAAGAGGCAAAGCAGTAAAAGTAAAAGTTTCTGTGCCTATAGTATTTACTTTAAAATGAGTTTAATTATCTTTTAAAAAGGAAGCTTCGAGCCCAACCTCGAAGCTTTTTTTTATACTCTCAGCTCCTTCTCCTGTTTTCCGCATTGGGTCAGTTTTTATGTTGATTATTGTAAAACAAAAATAAGGTAATAAGGTTAAAAATTTTCGCTGTTGATATTGTTACTAAGGTTTTTTCAGTTTGTATTATAAATTTTGAGGTTCAGTTATAAAAAAATCATATCCTAATATTTATTCATCGTTATTGTAAACCTTAGTAACATAGAATTTTACCCATTTACTTGAAGCTTATTACCTTATCTGAACTGATATAAAATTTGAATAATCATCTAATAAATTTCATTTCGTTCAATCTGTATTAGTAGAAATACTTTAGGTTTAAGCAAAAGACTAAACTTTTTTTTACTTCCTTAAAAAGTGCGGAGAACAGCCCGATTTAAAATTTAAAAGCCCGCATTGCTGCGGGCTTTTTATTTAAGATTCTGTCCTAATTTTACTTAATTAAGATCATCTTCTTCGTCTG
>CAZNDS010000095.1:0-10408 GCA_964571865.1 uncultured Ignavibacteriaceae bacterium
TATGAGTTCAACATGATTCTTTTTTACACCCCATTTTAAATTTTATTTAACTCCATCTTTTATGCCATTTCGTTCATTTTTTCGAGGATTTGGCACATCAGATTCATATTCCTAAATCAATTGTTTATAAAATCAAATTTTTCTAACTTTGTCCCTAAATTTTAAGAATCATAGGGAAAATAGATGAAGAGGACATATCAACCAAGTAATACGAAGCGTAAGAGAACGCACGGATTTAGAGAGAGAATGAAAACTAAAAACGGACGAAACGTATTATCAAGAAGAAGAGCAAAAGGAAGAAAAAAACTTACCGTAAGTGATGAGAAATAAATCCCTTGCAGCGATTCCGCTTTCCAAAAAGTGAAAAGTTAAAATCCAAAAAACTTTTTGAGGAAACTCTCCTCTACGGCAAAAAGCTCTATTCCGAAAATCAGACATTAAGATGTTTCTACCAATTAAAAAATTTTACCGGCATGCGGCTCCAAGCAGCTTTTATTGTCGGCAAAAAAAGTGGCGGCGCTGTTTGGAGGAATCGCTTTAAAAGAATCTTAAGGGAAATATTCAGGCTAAACAAACATAAGCTCGTTTTATCATTGGAAACAAAAGAAAAATCTCTCTTTGTAATTTTTTCTTCTCATAGACTGAATCAGAAACAAAATAGAATTTTACAATACAGAGACCTTGAACCAGAAATGCTGAGAATGATGAACATCATACACAGTGATATTGATTTACAATGAAGTGGATATTTATTTACATAATTAAAATTTACCAAAGACTCATTTCTCATCTTTTTCCTCCGTCATGCCGATTTTATCCAACATGCTCTGAATACTCAATAGAAGCATTTAATAAATACGGCGTCTTCATTGGAATTGGAAAATCCGTTTGGCGGATCTTGAGATGCAACCCGTTTAACAAAGGGGGATTTGATCCTTTAACATAATAGGAATTTGACATGGACAGAAATACAGCATTAGCATTCGTATTGATTGGATTAGTTTTAATGATATGGCTTTGGACAAACACTCCCGATCCAAATCAGCAGCAAAAAAAGAAACCCGACACAGCCACACAGATCGATTCGGCAAAACTTCAGAAGAAAGAAGATCCGGCGGTGCAATCGCAAGTTCAGCCGCCTGCAGATACACTCGGACAATATTTCACTAATGCTCAGCCCGGAAAAGGTCAAATCGTTACGATTGAAAACGATCTTTTTCGCGCCGAGCTTACATCTACCGGAGCAAAAATTAACAGATTCTTTTTGAAGAATTACAAAGAATGGTACGGCGGCGATGTTCAGCTTATCAATGCAAAAGCGGGGGGAGATTTTTCCGTTACATTTCTTACACTCGATGGAAAACTGATCAATACATCGGGATTTGAATTCAAGCCCGAAAGAAATCAATCGTACTTTAGTACCGACAATTCAGATTCTGTATCGGTCAGCTTTTTAATGAAAATTTCTGACACGAGTTCAATTATAAAAACTTATACTGCCTATAAAGGAAAATATTTTCTTAAAGCAGACATTGAATTCATCTCGATGGAGAGAATTATTTCTAATAGAACCTTTACAGTGAACTGGCAGAATGGAATAAGGTTTGTCGAGAAAAACACTCACGATGAAGCCATTTTTTCAAAAGCTCTCTTCTTTGCTGCCGATGAAGAATTCGATCTCGATGCAAGCTCGGTAAATGAAAAGTATAATAAAGATGCAAACGGTGCAATCGATTGGGCTGCAATTAAGAACAAATATTTTGCCGTTGCTATCATCCCTGAGGAAATCGATCAAGATGGCGGGATTACTTTAGACGGAAAAAAATATATTGGACCGAACAGAAGCGAGTATGAAAATTATTCGATAACATTTAAGCAGACTTTTAACGACAGAACATATCAGAAAAAGTCGTATGAACTGTACTTAGGTCCAATCGAATACGACATATTAAAAGAGCATTATCATTCTTTGGTAGCACTTGTAGATTTCGGAACATTCTTTGGATTGACATTTATCATAAGGCCGATTGCCGAATATTTGCTTCTTCCGTTATTTAAATTTTTGCATTCATTCATTTCCAATTTCGGTTTGGTAATCATAGTATTCTCGCTCATCATCAAGATCGTTCTTCATCCACTTACAAAACAGAGCATGAAGTCGATGAAAAAAATGAGCCTGCTTCAGCCGAAAATGACCGAACTGAGAGAAAAGTTCAAAGACAATCCGCAAAAGATGAATCAAGAAGTAATGAAGCTCTACAAAACTTACGGAATCAATCCTGCAGGCGGATGTCTCCCTATTCTGCTTCAAATGCCGATCTTGATCGCATTATATGGACTATTCAGAGCTACTATTGAACTGCGTCACGAGCCCTTCATATGGTGGATTAAAGACCTTTCAATCGCGGATGTCGTCGCAACTCTTCCATTCCGAATCCCAATATTTGAGATCAATGAGATCTGCAGCAAAAGATGACTATTACTGATCCGCGGCAGAAGGCATTGGTCTACATTATGCCGGTTATGTTTACACTTCTTTTCAATTCATTTCCTTCTGGATTGAACTTGTACTATTTCATGTTCAACTTATTGTCCATTGCACAGCAGCAGTATATGAATAAGTTTACTCCAGCGATCGAGCTTCAGCCGGTTAAAGATACCGGGAAAAAATCTTGGATGCAGCGTCTTATGCAGCAAGCAGAAGAAAATGCTAAAGACCGCCGCAAGCGAATGGCAAAAGGCAAGTTCTAGTTTAGAATTGTATACTTATGACACAGATTAAACTGATTACCGATGATACTCAAAAAAAGAGGGTGGTCAATTTAATTTTTTTTAATTCCAATAAACCGGTGAAGCTGGTTAACTTATCTGTGTTTTCTATTTTTCTTTTTATTTTCATTTCGTGCAATGTCTTTGCTCAATCCAGTCAAACTGTTAAAACTGAATTTCGGATTCAGCCGCTCCCTTTCGGACTTTCGCATAAAATCCCAATGCAAAAACCTAAAGTTGCTCTTGTTCTTTCCGGCGGAGGTGCACGCGGCGCCTCGCAGCTTGGCGTAATTAAAGCTCTCGAAGAAAATAACATTGATATCGATTTAATTGTCGGTACAAGCTTCGGAAGTATAGTCGGTGGACTTTATGCAAGCGGCTATTCGACAAAGGACCTCGATTCAATTCTTACACTTGAAGATTGGGTTCAAATCACATCATTCACTGAAAAGAAACGCCGGACCGATCTATTCGTTGATCAAAAAATTACGGAAGACCGAAATATTTTAACATTAAGGTTAGACGGTTTTTCGCCAGTAATTCCGACTTCCATCAGCTTCGGACAACAGCTTACGAACTTTTTGAATCTTACGATCATTCAGGCTCCGATCCATGCAAAAAAAAGTTTTGATGAACTGCTGATTTCATTTAGGGCTGTTTGTACCGATCTGCAAACCGGTCAAGCAGTCGTACTTTCCGGCGGTGATCTCTCCGAAGCGATGCGTGCAAGTTCTAGTGTTTCGTTTTTACTCTCACCAATCGAAAGGGATACACTTCTATTAGCAGATGGAGGATTGGTTGCAAATATTCCTGTAAACATCGCGAAGGAATTGGGAGCTGATATTATTATTGCAGTAAATACTACAAGTCCTTTGCGTCCGCTGGAAGATCTTCAAACTCCATGGTATTTAGCAGATCAAGTTGTAAGCATTCCATTAAAACAGCTTGAAGAAAAACAATTGGAAATTGCCGATATTGTTATAACTCCCCCAATTGAACATTCTGCTTCTGATTTTACCGGATTAGATTCGCTTGTTGAAATAGGTTATTTTGAAGCGAAAAGATCAATTGATAAGATCAAGAAATTAATTGACACAAAATATTCCGAGAATTTATCTGCATCCTCATTTACAATTGAGGATTTAATTTATACACCTCAGACAGAATCTGTTTTTGACTCCTTGCTTGCTTCTTATTCTCTTAAAGACTCGGTTCATTCAAGGCGCGTGTTGGAAGACCTCTACCAAACAGCACAAAATAATTATGAATTTGTCCAGCTAGACTTTGTTAAGAAAGACGACATTACAACAGCAGAAGTTTCTTTTCAGAACTTACCTACATTAATAAAGATAGTATTCAATGATAAAGAGATTCATTCTTCCGAAGACGAGGGAGGAGCACTATTTTCATTGATCGGCAAACCGTTCAATCCAAAAGCTTTAATTGTAAAATTTATTTCTTTGATGCGCGAAAACCGAGCAAAAGGATTATCGCTCATCAATGTGACCAATGTAAAATTTAATGCAGCCGATGGAACGCTAAGCTTCGAAACAACTTCCGGCAAGATCGATAGTATTATCATTTCGGGAAACAACAAAACCGATCCGAATGTTATTCAACGGGAAATTCGTCTGCGGCAGAATCAGCTTTTTGATATTAATTTACTGAGAAGCAGTCTTACCAATTTGAATGCGACGAATCTTTTCGAAAACACTTTTGCATTCTATTCTGATGCGAATGATATAAAGAATCTGACTTTCCGTGTGAAGGAGAAGCATTCCGGATTAATTCGGATTGGAGTGCGGGGCGATAACGAAAGAAACTTGCAATTAGCTCTCGACATACGGGATGAAAATATTTTCGGCTCCGCAACAGAAATTGGATTTCAATTTCTTGGCGGACTGCGAAATAGATACTTTGGACTTGAGCATCGTTCAAACCGCGTCTTCAATACTTTCATCACTTACAAAGTGAAAGCATACTACGATTTGATTGATCGTTTCTCATACTCCGATGCGCCCGAAATTTCTCAGCAAAATTGGTCACGTCTGCAAACCGGAGAATACAGAGAAGTTAAATACGGAATGAGTCTCGCTGTAGGCACACAAGTCGAAAAGCTTGGGAATATTTACGTTGAAGGAAGAAAAGAAAAACTAAACATCAGTTCATTAAGTGGATTTGGTTTTCAGCTCGGAGTGTTTGAGCTTGTCGGCTTACGGCTCGGCTCAATTTTCGATTCGCAGGATAGATATCCGTTTCCAAAAGAAGGAATTTTATTGAATGTTTTTTACGAGACTTCACAGAAAATTTGGGGGGGAGAAATAAGCTATTCAAAAATATTTTTTTCGTATGAGGCATTTCACACTTACTTCAAGAATCATACTCTCATTCCAAAATTTGTCTTTGGCTTTGGAGACGAAACCCTTCCTATCTCCGAGCAGTTCAGACTTGGCGGACAAAATTCATTTTTCGGATTGAAAGAAAATGATCTGCGCGGAAAACAGCTTTTCCTTGCTTCGCTTGAATACAGATTCTTTCTTCCGGTAAAAATATTTTTCGATACTTATTTAAAAGTTCGATATGACCTTGGTGCGGTTTGGCAGGGAGCTTCGTCGATAAAATTCTCTGAGCTGCGGCATGGAATAGGAGCAACGGTTTCATTCGATACACCGATCGGGCCTGCAAACTTTTCTTTTGGAAGGGGATTTTATATTAGAAACGATCTGTTAAAACGCCCTCTCAGCTTCGGTCCATATCATTTCTATTTTGAAGTCGGATACCCGATTTAAATTTTTATCCTGCGCTTAATAGATTTTTCCCCTTGTGCAACGTAATGATTCTTCAATTCGATGTTTCCCATTTTGCCGTAAAGCTCTGAGAGCTTGTAATAAAGAATCGATGGATCGTTTACTTTATTCACTCCGCGTTTAACAAAATTCACCAATGTATTCGGCTGCGGGATTTTCAGATCGGAATTGTAACAGTCCAGTGCACGAATGTACGGTTCGGAAAGTTTGCTGTTCGCCTCGGCAGCTTTTTTATAAAAGCTGATCACGGTTTCCAGATTATCATCGTTCTCGTAGCTCAGCTCTATGACTTTCGCCCCCCACATATAAACATCATATGATAATTTTGGAAATGACGACGCAAGCTTTTTTACGAACATGCAGACCTCGTTCTTGCTTAAAGCAGGATTCCAAAATAGAATCTTGTAGATCTCGAAGTTGTCCACTCCCTCTTTCACCGCCTTATCGAACGTATCGAAAAGCTCGTCCGAGTTTTTCGAATTCTTAAAAATGTACTCATAATGATATTTTTCCATCACGTCACCCTCAAGCTTTTTAATATGTTTTCTTTCGTAAAGCTAATCGTTTTTGATTGAAATTCAACAACTATATTTTTATCCCACACTTTTTCACTCTTCTGTGTGATTTTAGCATCCGATATGTTTACGAATTCTATTCTCTCAATTTTTTCTTCCTTATCGAAAAAGCAGAATGCAATGATAACAGGGAGATTGAATTTTTCCATCCAGATCTTGTATGCATCGTAAGCACGCCTGTTTATGATCAGCCGCGATGTGCGCTTACCTTTCCAATCCAGAAGTGCGACGTTTTTACTTTCATAAATTAATATAAGGTCTGGCTTATCTTCTCCTTTTTCCCAGACTCGTTCGTATCGTTTATCGCGTCCGAACTCCTGAAAATTGAATCCCCACTCTATAAGCAGCTCTTCGCCGTGCTCTGCCGCTTTATCGTGAAGCTCGTAATTTTTTCGGAATGCTTCCTTAGATTTGAATGGATCGATATCAAGCTTTTTCATAACTCGCTCCTGGCTAAGATACGAATTAAAAATTTATGTTTGGATAATGAGTGTTTTAATAGAACGCGGATGACACAGATTAGACGGATTCTCACAGATATAGAAGTATGCCCCTTCATTATCTTTAATCTTAACTGGCGGAACAATTTGATGGTGGATAATCCGCCACTGAGTGGATGATTATCCACCACCGAGTGGTTGATTATCCGCCAGCATTTTTATAAATTTCTGTATGATAAACAGAAAGATTATCCCAAAACTGCTTGATGCTCTTACAGATTCCCCTGTGGTTTTGCTGCATGGTGCAAGACAAACCGGTAAAAGCACATTAATAAAAAGTATTGTTGAAACCAGCTATCCAGCTAAATATTTAACGTTTGACGATCCGGTCATATTGTCAGCAGCAAAAAGCAATCCGCTTGAGTTTCTCTCCTCGTATGAAGAACCTCTTGCGATTGATGAAGTCCAAAGGGTCCCCGAAATGTTTCTTGCGATAAAAAATATAGTCGATAAAAAACGTAAACCCGGGAAATTCATTTTAACTGGTTCGTCAAATGTTCTTTTGCTTCCGAAAGCATCTGAGTCATTAGCTGGAAGAATAGAAATTTTAACGCTCTATCCATTCTCACAAAGTGAGATTGAGGCAAGCGAGAAAAATTTCATAGATGAAATATTCCAAAAAGATTTGAAGCATTCAAATCTGAGTTTTAAGAAGAACGATTTTATTAAAAGAGTTATAACCGGCGGCTACCCTGAAATGCAAGTACGAAAAGAGCCAGAGAGACAAAACGCATGGTTCAAATCTTACATTACAACAATACTTCAAAGAGATGTAAGAGACCTTGCTAACATTGAGAAGCTTAGCGACCTTCCGAGACTTCTAAGAATTTTCGCTTCTCGCGCGGGGACACTCCTGAACTTTGCTGAACTCTCCCGTTCATCATCAATCCCACAGACAACTTTAAAACGCTACTCAACTCTCCTCGAAGCGGTATTTCTTAGCGTTTCACTTCCGGCTTATTCTGGAAATCTATCTAAGCGGCTTATCAAAACACCCAAGCAATACTTGGGCGACAGCGGATTACTTTCACATCTAAACTCAATAGATAAAACAAAAATTTCTTCGGAGCCGCTGATATGGGGAAGAACTTTTGAAAATTTTATCCTGCTCGAACTCCTAAAAGTCGCCTCATGGAGCAAACAGAATATCTCAATTTATCACTTCCGAACATCATCGGGGCATGAAGTGGACTTTGTTCTTGAGCGCGGCGATGGTACGCTTATTGGAATTGAGGTGAAAGCTTCATCGCATGTTGACAACAAAATGTTCGAATCACTGAAAATGCTAGAAGGGGAAACCAGCAGAAAGTTTTTGCGCGGATTTGTGATATACACCGGAAGCGAAGTGGTGCCATTTGCTAAAAACTTATTCGCGATCCCTGTAAGTGCTATGTGGTGAACATTCGCTGGAAGCTAATGAACTTGTTTGATTTGTGAAAATCGTTTCGTCGCTCATCTTTTGAGCTGTAGAGTCCCTTTATGTTCAGTTTACTATTTGTAAAGTGCTCTTTACAAATAGTAATACTATTTGTAAACTACCGTTGACATTTAGTAAACCATGTTTTTAGTATTACCATGCTGCTTGCGCTAAATTTTTTTGGCATTGGGACTTGGGATAGAGTACCAAGAATGTGAATTGAATTAATTGCTGCAATAAGATGAAATCAAGAAAAACATATATAAGCAATCGTTAGGATCTTGTTTGATTTACGAATGTTGCAGGAAATGTTGGCAAGGCCACACCTTTGAGAAGAGTATGAGGCGATTAATGGGAATTTTATATTTTTTTATTTATTTTTCAGCTAAATAAATCTCATAATCGTGTAATTACTTTATAAGCGAATGACCTCCGTTATGAATAATATCCCTGAAACGGCTACTGCATTAGAATTTATTTCAGCGACAACTTATAAAACTCGAAAAATAATTAATGAAATAATCGATCAATACTTTGAGGACGATTTGCCATGGGTTATTGGATTCTCAGGAGGAAAGGATAGCACTGCAATTCTGCAGTTAATTTTTTATGCTATCTCTGAAATTTCAGAATTGGGCCGCAAAAAAGAAATTCATGTTCTCTCAAATGACACGCTTGTTGAAAATCCCAATATTGTAAGGTTTTTAGATCTACAATTAGCCGCAATAGAAATGGAGGGGAAAAATAACCTTTACAAGCACAATCCTTCATTATTTAATGTTGTTAAAGTCATACCCAAGTTGGAAGATACATTTTGGTTGAATCTTATTGGCAAAGGATATCCGTCGCCTAATAAATGGTTTCGATGGTGTACAGAGAGGATGAAAATCAATCCTACTAATGATTATATTTTACAAACGGTGAGCAAACACGGAAAGGCAATCATTGTGTTAGGAACAAGAAAAGCAGAATCATTAAACCGCTTAGTGAATATGAAGCAATATGAATTGAACGGAATAAGAATAAGAAAACATTCGTTGTCAAATGCTTATGTATTTGCGCCAATCGCTGAATTAACAACAAAAGAAGTTTGGACTTACTTGATTAATAATGAAAATCCGTGGAAAATAGATAATCAAGATTTACTAGATATTTATAGAAGTGCGGCTGATATTATGGATTGCCCTTTAGTTATTGATGATACAACACCGAGTTGCGGCAACTCGAGGTTCGGCTGCTGGGTTTGCACTGTTGTTGAAGAGGATAAGTCAATGCAGAATATGATTTTGAGCGGCGATGAATGGATGGAACCTCTTTTTGATTTCAGGAATTGGCTTAAAAAAATTAGAGATATAGATGAATTCCGAGAGAAACAAAGACGCACTGGACAAGACGGATTAGGCCCATTTAAGTTGGAGGTAAGGAAAGAAATTCTCGAACGATTACTGCAAATAGAGACGAAAGTAGGCATGGATTTTTTGACTTTGCCTGAACTTTCTGCAATACAAATTCAGTGGAATTTTGATGGAAATTTTAAATACTCTATCGCTGATATTTATAAATCTATAAAAGGTAAGAAAATCATGGTCTCAGAAAACGGACAAGCGAAAAGAAAGAAGGATGAGTTCGCAATACTGGAAAAAGTATGTGATAAGCACAAAATAAATCCTGAGCACATTAAAGAATTAATGGAACTTGAAAAGGAAAACCTTTCCTTTCTCAGGCGGGGAACTCTATACAAGGACATGCAAACAAAGATTGCAAAATTTCTAAAATAACCTATTCAAAATTATGGTTATAGATAAAATATTACTACAAAACTATAAGTGCTTTGAGGGTACTATTTCTGTTGGTAACTTAGCTGATAATCTTTCGACTCAAAAAAGAATTATCCTTTTTGGTGGACTAAACGGAACGGGGAAGACTACAATTTTTGAAGCTTTACTTCTATGCCTCTATGGAAGGAAAAATAAAAACCTTTGGCCATCTAAAGGAACAAAGAGGGAAGACTATGAGAACTATGTTTTTGCAATTACAAATAACAATGCAAAAAATAAATCAATCAAGCCAGAATTGGCGATAGAGGTTGTGTTAAAAGATATTGAACTTGGCGATATCAAACATACCATATCAATAAAACGCACATGGATTATTGACACTACTGATAATTCAATTAATGAAAATTTAGAAATACTTTTATTAGATACTGGTGAATTGCCATTTCCTTATGTTTCTAAAGAGGGGTGGGATGATTTTTTAGAAGAACTAATTCCTTATGATACTTCTCCTGACTTTCAACGCTACAGTCACAGGTGAGTAGAAAATTTTGATTTTATTATT
>CAZNDS010000096.1:0-10262 GCA_964571865.1 uncultured Ignavibacteriaceae bacterium
TACATGTGATCTTGATAACGATGGCGATATTGATCTGATCATTGGCGGATACAATGGACTTTTGTTTTATAAAAATGTTGGCGATTCGACTTTCCCTATGTGGCAAAAGGTCGATACAGTTTTTCCTGGAGTCAATTCTCAAATCGGAACTGATGCAAAACCCGAGTTTGCTGATTTAGATAGAGATGGTGATTTAGATTTACTTGTTGGAATTGGCGAGTCTCTTTTTGGAGGGCCAACTGCAGGTATTACAATTGGATTCCGAAATACAGGTACCAAAACAGCTCCAAAATTTGTCAAAGATAATGCGCTTGTTGTAGCTCTTCCTGATGCAGGATTAAATTCTTATCCCGCATTAGCTGATTTAGACGCCGATGGAGATTCGGAATTATTACTTGGACGAGATATTGCAAGTTTTCTTTACTATGTAAATACCGGTACGACAAATCCAGTTTGGACAAGAAACACAACTCGTTTTCAAATAGTAGAAACGAAAACTTATTGGAAGAATCCGACATTTTGTGATTTAGATGGGGATAGTGATTTAGATCTTGTTTATGGAACTTCTGATGGGACTTTATTCTTCTATAAAAATATTGGAACTCCAACATCTCCACAGTATCAGTTTGATGGTTCACAATTTCAAATCATAAGGATCGAAGGAGGTGCTTCGACAGTCTCGCTGGCAGATTATGATAACGATGGTGATTTTGATTTAATGAGCGGAGATTGGCTCGGTAAGTTTCAATATTTCAAAAATGAAGGAAGTAATTCGAATCCTAAATTCAAAAAAACAGAAACACTTTTTACAAATATTGATATAGGTTCATACTCTTCACCGGTGTTTGTTGATTTAGATCAGGACGGAGATTTTGATATCGTCTCCGGCGGATTGAACGGTAAAGTTTACTGTCACATTAACAACGGAATGTTTTTCACAGCAAACACAACTTTATTTGGGCATATTAATGTAATTGGAAGGGCGGCGCCAGCATTTGTAGATATTGATGGTGATGGGGATTTGGATTTATTGGTTGCTGCTGAACTTTCTGCGAATTCAAAATTTTTTGTGAATGATGGATATAATAACTTTGCACAAAAAGATTCCTTGATCTTAGGTGTAACTTCCCCAAGGGATGCACATCCTGCATTTGCAGATGTTGACGGAGATTTTGATTTCGATTTAATTCTTGGTGGGATTGACGGAAAAATAGTTTACTACGAAAATACTGGAAATAAATACAATCCGGTTTGGGAGAAAAATGATACATTCTTTGCTAATGTTCGTGCAAAGCAGCACGCCGCACCGGGATTCGCCGATCTAGATGGCGATGGAAAGCTCGACTTAGTACTCGGTGAATACGATGGGAACTTTACATACTTTAAAAACAAGCTTTCAACTTCATTCGTAAATTATTATGTCAGACCACCCGATGAATTTGTCTTAATGCAAAATTTTCCAAATCCATTTAATCCATCGACAAAAATTAGATTTTCCATTCCATTGAGCTTAAAAAGGAATCAGGCTTACCGAGAAATTGATGGAAGGTTAAAAATTTATAATACTTTAGGTCAGGAAATAGCGGTTTTATTTTCAGGCCCAGTACGTCCCGGGAATTATGAGGTCGATTTTAATGCTTCGGAGTACAATCTGCCAAGTGGAGTTTATTACTATATTTTAACACTTTCTAATGGTTATATGGATTCGAAGAAAATGTTATTTCAAAAGTAAGCCATGCGCAAACAATAATATTGAGTTAAAATTCCCAATCTTTATTCGTAATTATTGTACGGGTATTTTGGATTCCCATCAGAAGTTTTTTCATTATCATTCAGAGAATCAGAACAGATCTTTAAAATAAAGCAGTCCCGATTTCTCAGGACTGCATACGGGAAAGGAGAGTATTTTTACAGATCTACCTGTCGGTAGACAGGGATTTACTTCTGTAAAATCATTTTTCTCGTTGAGCTGAACGATTCACTTTGAATTCTATAGATATAGATTCCAGAAGTTAGACTGCTTGCATCAAATCTTGCAGAGTATTTACCTGGAGCTTTCAATTCATTTACTAATGTTGCGATCTCTTGTCCGAGAACATCATAGACTTTCAATGTTACGAATTCGTTATTAGCAACTGAGTATTCAATCATAGTACTCGGATTGAATGGATTGGGATAATTTTGTGTGAGCTTGAATTCTTGCGGCAGCGTTTCGCCTTTCCCTTTATCTGAGCCGCTCTTGCTTAAGAATGCGATGTTCTTAATTTCGAATTCAAAGTTTGTTAAATCTTTATTATCTCGTTTTTCCATTACAACGGAAATCTTTCGGATCAATTGAGGATTCAGTGAACTTGAAATGCCATCCCGCTGCAAGAAGAGATCGAATGGGATAGTAAGAGTTTCTTCCGAACCTGAAAGTGTAATTGATCTTGAATGGAAGTTGTAGTCTGTTACTCCATCTTGTTCAATTCGAAGCCAGATATTTCCATTTCCTTTTGCAGTTAATCGAATAGCATTGTAATCGCTCAAATCGTAAGGAGAAGAATTGGCGGTCAATGATCTGAACAATGTAACCCAATCGTTTAGTTTTCCTTCGGCTTTTGCACCTCCGGCGAGCACAAGTGAACCTTCAGGATAATCGCTAAGTTTTTGAGCCGAGTAAGTCTTCGTGACAAAACTTGAAATGGTTGAACTTGCACCATTCAAATAAGTGTACGCTCCGCCGCTTACAAACACTTCATCTTTGAAACCGTTATTGGAGTAGAGATAAACATTTGCATCAGAGACAATACCAGTCTTAACAGTTATAGTGTTCAATCCTGGGATTAAGGAATAAGTATTGAAATTCTCTTCACGACCACCGGATTGTGTTGCACGTGAACGGACAAGAATTGTGACATTATCAGCAACAAGCTGTGTGTTGTTAATTACAAGTTCAACAGTACCGTTGTGCTGATATTTACCTTTTTGCACGTAGACAAGTGAAGTCGGAAGTGAATTGTTATTCAAGTATTCAACATTACCTTTCGATTGGAATTGATCGATGATTCCAAGTACAAGGTACATTGCATTATTAAAGTTATTTGCCCAAACCTGGAAGTTATAAATATTGGTAACTCCAGCCGGTATCGTATAATCCTCGATCAGCCATCGTGAATCGACGATGAACGAACCACCGCGTTCATAAACGCTGAAATGAATAGTGTAATCTGTTACACCTTCGTTCTGTTTGTGAAGCACTGAAGCAAAGTAATATTTTCCACCAATTTCAAGCTGGGTCAGTGTCTGCATTTCTGCGTCGATCAATCTGTCGCAGATCGCTTTTGTATGTTCATAAATATATGGCGGGTTGGTTGTAGTTGCAAACATACTTGCAATTCTTGCATCACCTTTTGAAAGTTTCAAATTATAGTCGACAGCATAAGCGGATGTCGCATTGGAAATTCCAAGAATGTCGAAAGGAGTTGATTCGATAGGAGTTGATCCCATTGGACCGACATTCGGGAATAATTCGTATAAGCCATAGCTTGCTGTGAAAGCTATCTTTGGATTGCGTAATATCTTTGTGGTTTGTCCATATTCGATCTTGGTTAATCTGCGGAGTAAGAGATCAGCCAAGTTTGCATTTGATTCAACTCCAGCATCAAAACCGCCGCCTGGAGTATCTGGGTCTTTCGGACATGTCAGATAACCTCTGCTGCAATCACAGTTGAAGTTTGCGTTGATTGATTTCACAACGTCATTAAGAATTGTAACTGAGAATGGAGTCGAACCTCCGCCAAGAGATTTTTCTGCTAAGGCAAGAACTTCTGAAACCTTATAATCTTTCATTGCACCTGCAGCGACGACCAGATTTTTCAATTTGGTAGTCGAAGTATGACCGAGGAATCCGGCATCATTGAAAGATACATTTAGTTTAAGTGCAGTAACATGTCCGGCAAATTCATTTGCAAGTGAAATTGTCGGATCAACATGATTTGCAGTTAAAGGTACAATGCTTCCAATTTGCGGCAGGAAGTTCTTAACCTTTACACCGCTGGTGAAAGTGATCTTATAAATTCCACCATCGCCGACTGTCATCGTGCTGCCAAATACATTGGCGAACTTGGATTCGAGCAATGATTTTCCCGGTTCGAGGCACCATGATTCTTGAGCGTATGTTTTATATTTTGTTAAATCGCATGGCTCGGGTGTCGGTTTGACTTTATCTCCGAATTCAATCCCACATTGATCGAAACCAGCAACAGTGATGAATTTTGAATTTGGTGTCGTACTGATATAGCCTGACGGATCAATTTCTTGAACGTGATACTGTCCATCAACGACGTTGAAGAATTCGTATTTACCTTGTGCATCAGTTAATGTCGTAGCAATCAAGTTTGCGGATATACCCCACAATTTCATGACAACATTGGCAATACCGACTTCGCCAGCGTCTTTCACACCATTAGCATTTGCATCGTTGAATACAAGTCCACAGACTTTTACACCTGTGATGCATTCTGATAGGCCGGCATCCCAGGTCATGTCATTTTGACCGGCTTTCAATTCAAAGCAGATAGTTTTGCCGGTAATTGGATCGGCATCAGAATCTTTTTTCTTATCGCTTCCTTGATTCTTCAAAGTGAAGAGGTAGCCAGTCGGAGCAAAGAATTGGACATAATAGTTTCCTGGCATAACATCTTCAAATTTGTATTTTCCACTTGAATTAGTTGTGGTCGTGCTCATTAAGTTGTTCGAGCAATCAAATAATTTCACTGTGATCCCAGAAATCCCAGGTTCGCCGGAATCTTGAATACCATTCTTGTTCAGATCGTGCCAAACAAAATCGCCTACGGATGCTTTTAATTTGTAAATACCTGCATCCCATTTAGTCGAATTACTATCGCAGTGAGGCGGATCGATTGGGAAACAAATTGTTTTGCCGGTAAGAATATCGGCATCAGAATCGAGCAGATCGTTTCCACCTTTATCTTTCGGACTGAAAGCGTAACCGGCAGGAAGTACAAATTGAATCTGATAGCTTCCTTTAATAACATTTTCGAAAAGGTATAAACCGCTTTCGTTGGTCTTTTTTTCTGCTAGTTTGCTGCCTGAGCAATCCATTAATCTAACCAGAACATCTTTCATTCCTTGTTCGCCAGATTCCTGAATTCCATTCATATTCACATCGTTCCATACTCTATCACCAATGGAGCAGACTGGTACAGGTGTCAGATACATTCCAGCATCGACAGTTGTGTTATTCTCACCAGGAGCTAATGTGATGCAGGTTGTCTTCCATGATGTCGTATTAACATCTGAATCTTTTGCATCATCGCTTCCCTGATCTTTGGGACTAAAGGAATGTCCTTCAATTAATTGAACTAAAATTAAATAGTTGCCTGGTTCAAGATTTGTGAATGAATATAATCCGTTTTCATTTGTTGTAGTTTGGGCTATAAATACATCAGCACAATCATACAACTTAACTACAACGTCTTTCATCCCCGGTTCGCCTTCATCTTGAATTCCATCTTTGTCAAGATCTTTCCAAATGAAATCACCGATAGAAGCCGGCTTAAGGTACATTCCAGCATCGATCGTTAAGTTGTTTTCTCCAGCTGCGAGAGTTATACAATCAGATTTCCAAGTAGTTGGATCTATATCGGAATCCTTCGCATCATCCGAACCTTGATCCTTTAAGCTGAATAAATAATCATCAGGAAGCTGTACTAAAACTTTATAACTTCCTGGGATTAAATTGTTGAATAAATAATTCCCACTCGCATCTGTTTTAACTTCTTTGATATAAACATCTGCACAACTGTATAGTTTTACAGTTATATCTTTTATTCCAGGCTCGCCTTCATCTTGAATACCATTTTTGTTTAAGTCTTTCCAAACTTTATCGCCAAGCGATGCTTTTTTAATGATAAGACCTGCATCCCATTTCAAATCATTTTGGCCTGCAGCTAAAGATATATCGACAGTTTTTCCAGTTGTTACATCTGCATCTGAATCTTTGGTATCGTCAGAACCTTGATCTTTTGGACTAAAGAGATATCCTGATGGGAGAACAAATTCGACCTGGTAGATTCCAGCACTAAGGTCACTGAATAAATACATCCCAGTTGAATTCGTAGTTGTAGTTTTCAAAAGAGAGCTTACGCTGTAGAGTTTTACAGTTACATTAGCAACTCCGGCTTCGCCGGCATCCTGGATCCCATTCTCAATTGTATCTAACCAGACTTTATCACCCAATGAACCTTTTGGAGGTGTACAGTCATATGGTGATATAACGTTACCCAAGCCATATTTGTTTGGGGAATGATGCATGTCGGGAACTGTTACTGAACCAAATCCTGAAGTTCCGAAAGCTGCTTTGTCGATAGTCACTTCATAGACCATATCGAATATCCAATTTGGATATGAAGGATTTGGATCGTAATTAGAATTCGTAAGAGGGGAGTTTGTTGTGAGAACATATCCAAACTCATTCAAATTTCTGTTGAGTGAAGTGTTGTAGCTGAGCAGCCAGCTCGCTTGTCCAGTGTAGAGTTTTCCATCACCGCCAGAAATTCCAAGTGATCGATATTTGGAGGGGATGCTGTTATCTCCATGTAAATAATCGAGATCAAAATCAAAAACGGTTGTGCCGCTTGCGTTTTTAAATATAAAATGAGCATTATCACTGCCGACAAGATGATTGAATTTGTGATTGCCGCCTGGCCATCCGATTGTATTTGTCCCGTATGTATTATCGTTCAAAGTTTTTGCAACTGTCAGAACGACTTTAATATTATTATTGACGTCATAACTGGTATTTAAAGTTGCTACCTGAGTTTTAACGCTTGATATGTTTATACACAAATCTTTTATCTGGGCAGTACTAGAATTGTAGAATATTGAAATGAAAATAAAAGAGAGTGTAACATTCAAAAAAATGTTGAATCTATGTTTCATTTTTAGACTCCTTTCCATTGTTTTCACAATATCGTTCAAGTGGGATGCCAGAAATGAAGAGTGTGTTTTTTCGCTCTTTTTGAGGAAATTAATAGCACAAGGACTATATTCTTGTATTAAAATGAAATAGAGTCTTATTATGAGAAAAAGAAAAAGGCATCCCGAGTTAATCGGGATGCCTTGCGCGGAAGGGAGTATGTTACAGAATTACTTCTGTAAAATCATCTTTTTAGTAGCAGTGTAAGACTCACTTTGAATCTTATAGAGATAAACACCAGAGCTTAATCCATTTGCATCGAATCTGACTGAATGTACACCTGGCTCTTTAGTCTCGTTGACTAAATTGGCTACTTCTTTTCCGAGAACATTGTAGACTTTAATAGTTACAAATTCGTTCTTCGCAACAGAGAACTCGATCAATGTACTTGGATTGAACGGGTTCGGATAGTTCTGCGAAAGCTTAAATTCTGTCGGAACTGATTCGCCTTTTCCTCTATCTGATCCATTCTTGCTCAAGAATGCGATGTTCTTGATTTCGAATTCAAAGTTAGTTAGTGTGCTGTTGTCTGCTTTATCCATATAGATAGATATCTTTCTAACCAATGATGGATCGAATTTAGCGGTCGAGCTTCCAACTTGCTTGAATTCGCTGAATGGAATTGTAAGATCTTGCTGTGAACCATCGAGTAAAATTTGTTTTACATGATAGTTGAAATCACCTATACCATCTTGTTCTAATCTCAACCAAACTTTACCGTATCCTCTCATAGTAACTTTCAGAGCATTGTAATCGCTCAAGTCGTAAGGTGCAGTGTTAGCAGTCAGCGATCTGAACATTGATACCCAATCGCTTAATTTTCCTTTTACTTTTGCACCGCCGGAGAGGATCAAAGCTTCGCTTGGCAATTCAGTTGCAGGTACAGTCGTGAATGTGTTGGTAACAAATTCATCAACTTTTGAAGCCGTTCCATTCAAGTAAGTGTATGCACCGCCGCTGACAAATACTTCATCTCTAAATCCGTTTGAAGATGAGATATACAGATTTGCATCTGAAATAACTCCGGTCTTCAGATAGAGAGTATTCAATCCAGGCTGTACACTGAAGGATTGAGAGCTTTCAATCTTTCCACTTCCTTGTACCGTACGTGATTTGGTTTTAATCGTGATGTTATCTGCAACAACTTGATTGTTTTGAATAACAAGCTCAATCGTACCAGTGTGGCTGTACTTGCCTTTTTGCACGTAGACCAGAGTTGGCGGCAAGGAAATGCTGTTGCTGTACTGAACAGTTCCTCTTGAAGCAAATTGATCAATAATGCTCATGACAAGGTACATGGTACTATTGAAGTTACTTGCCCATACTTGGAAATTATAAACATTACTTACACCAGATGGGACATCATAATCTTCAATCAACCAGCGTGAGTCAACAATGAACGTTCCGCCTTTTTCATAAACACTGAAATTAATTGTATAGTCATATAAATTTTCAGCTTGTTTATAAAGAATGGAAGCGAAGTAATAGTTGCCATTGATTTCAACATGCGATAAGTGCTGCAATTCAGCATCGATCAATCTGTCGCATATTGATTTCGTATGCTCGTAGACATAAGGCGGATTGGTTGTAGTTGCGAAGATACTAGCAACTCTAACGTCACCTTTTGCCATACTTAGATTGTAATCAACTGCATGCGCGGATGTCGCATTTGAAATTCCAAGAATATCGAATGGTGTTGTTTCCTTTGGATTGGAACCAAGTGGCCCGACTTTCGGGAATAATTCATTTAATCCATAGCTTGCAGTGAATGCAATCTTTGGATTACGAAGCATCTTTGTGGTTTGTCCATATTCAATCTTAGTCAATCTTCTTAGTAAAAGATCAGCAAGATTTGAATTTGATTCGACACCGGCATCAAAACCACCGCCGCATGGATCCGGAGGAGGCGGACAGACTAAGAATCCAAGGTTGCAGTTATCGAAATTTTCGTTAATCTTTTTAACTACATGATTCAATGTAGCAATATCGAACGGGCTAACTGTTCCACCGAGAGCTTTATTGACTATATTTAACACTTCATAGACTTTGAAGTCTTTTAATGCACCACTTCCAACGACCAAGTTACCAAGTTTTGTCGTACTTGTATGTCCGAGTAAACCAGCATCGTTGTAAGCAAGATTTAAGGCCAATGCTAAAACGTGTCCAGCAAATTCACCTGCAGGTGTTGAAACTGGATTAATATAGCTTTGGTCGAGAGCATATGGTACGCCAGACTGCGGCATAAAGTTCTTCACTGCATTCGCTGAAGTGAATTTTATTTGATAACCAGCGCCATTATCGCCAATGATTAAACCATTAGTGAATAATGTTGTGAACTTGGAATCGAGTAAATTATATCCTTTAACACTCTTCCAACTGCTTTGAGTCATGGTTGAGTATTTTGCAAGATCACATCGTTCTGGAGTCGGTTTTACTTTATCACCGAATTTAATTCCGTATTTATCTGCACCTGCAATCGTAATGAATTCAGAATTTGGAGTTGTACTGATATAACCAGGCAGATCGATTTCTTGAACATGATATTGACCATCTATGACATTTAAGAATTCAAATTTACCAAGGGCATCAGTTAAAGTTGTTGCAATAAGATTTGCAGCAATTCCCCAAAGTTTTATTTCAACATTTGCTATACCAACCTCGCTTGCATCGTGCATTCCATTGCCATTGACATCGTTAAATACTTTGCCGGCAACTTTGGCACCGGGCGGACATGAGATAATACCAGCATCCCATTTAGTGGAATTGCTGTCGCACCATGACGGATCAATTTTGAAACAAGCAGTCTTTCCAGTTGCTGGATCAACGTCTGAATCAATAAGATCGTTATGGCCGGCATCTTTTGAAGTGAATGAATATCCAGCCGGAAGTCCTTCAAATTTTACTGTATAAAACCCGGCTACAACACTGGAGAATAAATAATTACCATTGTGATCTGTTTTAGTCGTGAAGAGTGGAGTAGAAGAACTGCATGCGAATAACTTCACGGTTATGTTTGCTACACCAGGCTCGCCAGCATCTTGAACACCATTCTTATTTTTGTCTTCCCATACTCTATCACCGATAGCGCAGGTTGGCGGCGGAGTATGTAAGAAGATGCCAGCATCCCATTTTATAGAGTTGCTGTCGCACCAGGTTGGGTCAATCTTGAAGCAAGCAGTTTTCCCGGTTGCAGGATCGACATCTGAATCTATTAGATCGTTTGAACCGGCATCTTTTGAAGTGAATGAATATCCAGCCGGAAGTCCTTCAAATTTTACTG
>CAZNDS010000097.1:0-10085 GCA_964571865.1 uncultured Ignavibacteriaceae bacterium
GCTAACATGATACTTTTTGATACCCCTTTAAAATTAATTTATGAAGATGAATCGTTGGTTTAGAATTGATTTCTTCCAAGTTCAGGAATTCAAGGATTATGAAAGATTATATTTCTTTATCTTATCCCTCAAAGTTGATAAGCTCAAGCCAAGTTTTCTCGCAGCAGCAGATTGATTATTATCGTTCTGCTTCAATGCTTCGGAAATTAAATTGTGTTCCAGACAGGCAACAATTTCCTGAAAGGTCATTCCGTCGATGCTGAAGCAATGGTTACACGCTTTGATTAATAATTGAACAGGATTGGCTTCACGGATCTCGGAAGGAAGATCGCTCTCTTTGATCTCACCGAATGAGAAAAGAGAAAGTCTCTGGGCAGTATTTCTCAACTCTCTGATGTTGCCCGGCCAATTATACTGAATTAATTGTTTGAGAGCTTCATTTGATAATGTCAGCTCTTTATAGGGTGCATAGTGTTTTAAATAATGATGAAAGATAAGCGGAATATCTTCAGGGCGTTCTCTCAACGGCGGTATTTGGATCGGAACAACATTTATCCTGTAAAAAAGATCCGCACGGAATTTCCCCGCATTAACAAGATCTTTCAAATCAATTTTAGAAGCAGTTATCAAACGAACATCAATTTGAATTGTATCGACTCCGCCAATTCTCATAATTTCACGCGACTCAAGAACACGAAGAAGTTTTGTCTGCAAGTGCAAAGGAAAGTCATCGATATCATCGAGAAAGATGCTTCCCCCGTTCGCAAGCTCGAATAGACCTTTTTTCTCGTAGGTAGCGCTTGTGAATGCACCTTTTTCATGACCGAACAATTCACTTTCAAGAAGCTCCGAAGGAATTGCATTTAATCCGACTTTAACAAACGGGTTCGATCCTCTCGAACTTGTTCGATGAATATATTCTGCAAATAACTCTTTACCAACTCCAGTCGCTCCGATCAGAAGAATTGAACTGTCGGAATCTACGACCTGATGGATCTTTTCAAGTATACTTTTAACTCTTTGATTTTGAGTAAGCAGTGTTATAGATTGAACCTGTTTCATAATAAAATATCTTCAGCAAATTCTCGGCAGCTGCTCACCTGAAATCATATCTACAATTCGCTTACTGCCGATTAAAGTTTTCATTAATACCGATTTTGGATTTTCTTTTGTGACACGTCCAATAATTTGAGAATCTTTTCCATACTCATGTTTCATCATTATCTCTAATATTTTTTCAGATTCAGATTCAGGAATAAAGATCAAAACCTTTCCCTCATTTGCAATGTACAACGGATCGAAGCCGAGTATTTCACAAGCGCCTTTGACTTGCTCTGAAATAAGAATACTATCTTCATAAATTTCAATGCCGACACTCGCTGCAGAAGCAATTTCATTTAAAGCACTTGCAATACCGCCGCGGGTCGGATCCCGCATAACATGGACATTTTTCGTTGCTCCAAAAATTGCGTCTATCAAACCATTTAATGGAGCAGTATCGCTGATGACTTCTGTTTCAAATTCGAGTCCTTCGCGTGCCGACATGATTGCAATACCATGATCTGCAATTCTCCCATTCAATAAAATTACATCACCAACTCGGCACTTCTTGGGTGAGATGTCGATCCCTCTATCGATCAATCCAATACCGGAAGTATTGATAAAAAGCTTATCTCCTTTTCCTTTGTCAACTACTTTTGTATCGCCGGTGACAATTTGCACCCCCGCCTTTTGCGCAGCATCTTTCATCGATAAAACGACTTTCCACAATTGTTCAATCTCAAATCCCTCTTCAATGATAAATCCGGCTGAGATGAAGAGTGGTTTTGCTCCGCAAACTGAGAGATCGTTCACAGTTCCATTTACCGCAAGATCGCCGATATTTCCGCCAGGGAAAAAAATCGGATTGACAACATACGAATCTGTTGTAAATGCAAATCTATTTCCATCAATTTCAAACATTGCTCCATCATGCTGCACATCAAGAAATTCATTTTTAAACTGCGAGAAGAAAATTTTTTGCAGAAGATGATGCGACAGTGTCCCCCCACCGCCATGTGCGAGAAGCACCTTATCGTATTCCGACTTCGGGATTGGACAGGACAGGTTAAAATCCATAATTATCCTTGGATAATGTAAAATATAAAATGTATAATTTATAATGAATCAAAAATGATCTTTTGTGGTTATTCAATTCAGATATCAGGAAGTTCATTTAAAGTTTGTTATGATTTCTATTTACGATTAACCATTACTCCGTCATCCGTCTCCGTCAATTGACGGATGACGGAGACGGAGAACTTCTCACTTTTCACGGCTCATTGTTTCAATTTTTTTATAATGAAAATAAGCTGCACAAGCACCTTCTGTCGATACCATAGGTGCACCGAGCGGATGTTCTGGCTTACATTCATTTCCGAATGCTGAACATTCTATCGGCTTTTTTATTCCTTGAAGAATTTCTCCAGCGATGCAAAGAGACGATTCACTGACATCTATTCTGCCTACATTAAAAATCTTTTCAGCATCATAAGCAGCATACTTATCTTTTATTTTATAACCGCTGTTGGAGATCAAACCGATTCCACGCCACTTCCTATCAGCGGCTTCGAACACTTCAAAAATTACCTTCCTTGCTTCAGTGTTTCCCTCTTTCTTAACCACACGACTGTATTGATTTATCACTTCGTGCTTTCCATTTTCAAGTTGAGTAACGCAGGCAAATATCCCCTGCAAAATATCAATCGGCTCAAAACCGGTCACGACAATCGGGACTTTATATTTCTCAGCGAGCGGAATATATTCTTCATAACCCATAACTGTGCAAACGTGTCCTGCAGCGAGAAATCCTTGAATAGAAGTATTTGAACTTGAAAGAAGTGCATTGATTGCGGGCGGGACTAAAACGTGAGAACATAAAATTGAATAATTTTTTAATCCTCGTTTGTGTGCCTCATAAACTGACATAGCATTTGCAGGTGAAGTTGTTTCAAAACCTACAGAGAAAAATACAACATTTTTATTAGGATTTTGCTCAGCTATTTTCACAGCATCCATTGGCGAGTAGATTATCCGGACATCACAGCCATCAGCTTTGACAGATAAAAGGTCGAGTTTTGATCCAGGTACTCTTAGCATGTCTCCAAAAGAAGTAAAAATAACATTTTCACTTTGAGCAATAGCAATCGCTTTATCGATCATTTCAAGTGGAGTCACGCAAACCGGACATCCAGGCCCATGTATTAAATTGATTTCCTTTGGCAGCAATTCATCAATGCTGTATTTTAGAATAGTGTGAGTTTGTCCGCCGCAGATTTCCATAATGCTCCAAGATTTTGAAATTGACTTTTTAATCTTCTGAGCAAGCGTGCGCGCAGATTGTGAATTACGGTATTCGTCGATGTATTTCATTTAGTAATTGAGAATCGATCCGGCGATTGAAGAATGTACAGTTTATAATGAAAAATGTAAAAAACTTTTAAACAAATTTTTCCAATTAAAGATACTCCGACTTTTCATGTGCAAAATTCGTTTTAGTATCACGAAAACCTTTATTTTTTAGTTTCATCGGTGCTGGAATCCATTTTCAATTCTTCTAACTCCTCCATCTCTTTCAGGATTTTCAGTGTTTCTTGTGCTTCAGCTTCATCAATTATATTTAACGCAAAACCAACATGAACCAGCACATAGTCACCAAGTTTTGCATCCGGTACCCAGGCAAGCGAGATATCTTTTTTAACACCGCCGAAATTCACCTTTGCCATTCGGAGCTGTTCATCGCCATCGTAAATGATCTCTATTTTACCGGGCACTGCTAAACACATTACATTTTCTCCAAAAATTAATTTCAGTCATGAATTCATTAAAATAATTTGTGTGAATATAGAATTTTTATTGTTCAATTTCACACTAATTCATATTCAATAAGTTCTTACATAATTCATTGCTGCAATTTGACCAAGGGAAAGACCTCCATCATTTGGCGGAATACGCTGGTGCCAGTAAACTTTAAAATTATTTTCCCGCAGTCTTTTTATACTTCGTTCGAGTAAAAACGCATTTTGAAAACAACCGCCGCTCAAAACAATTTTTTCCTCACCGAACCGTTTTGCAAGTTGAACTATCAATTCAGCTAAAGAATTATGGAACTTAGCTGAAATGATTTCAGTTTTTACATGTTTTTTAAGATCATATAAAATCGCTTCAACTAAGTTTTTCCAATCGAAAATGAAAATTTCGTTTTGCTTCAATTCGATCGGATAGGATTCGACAACTCTTCGATCCGCTGCAAATTCCAGCATCATTGCTGCTTGTCCTTCGTAGTTGGAGTGTTGTACAATCCAGAGCAGAGATGAGACTGCATCGAATAATCTTCCAGCACTCGAAGTCTGCGGACAATTGACTTTTTTCTTGAGCATCTCTTTCAATAAATTTAATTCCACTTCGGTGAAGCTGGAACTGAGGAAGTCATTTGACCCAGAAAAAATTTTCTCTTTATAAATTTCATAAAGGAGACCAAGAGCACTGCGTCTTGGTTCTTTTATAGCTGCCTCTCCTCCCGGGAGCCGAAATTTTCTGAATTGTCCAATGTGTTTATAAGAATCATCATCCGTGAGAAAGAATTCTCCGCCCCAAATAGTTTTATCAAAACCAAAACCGGTCCCGTCCCACGAAACTCCAAGTGCTTTTCCTTCGATCTGATTTTCTGCTCTGCACGATGCGATATGTGCAAGATGATGCTGAACTTGTTCGATCTTCAAATTTTGCTCTTGTGCAAATTTTGTTGAAATATATTCCGGATGGAGATCGCAAACTAATCTTGACACTTTACTCTCATACAAATTCTGAAAATCATGAATGACTTTTTGAAAAGTATTGTAAGATTCATTTGTCGATAAATCGCCAATATGTTGACTGATGAAAACATTAGTTCCAACTTTCAGAGCAACGGTATTTTTCAAATGTCCGCCGACCGCCAAAATATCTTCAGACTCATCAGAATTTTTAATCTGTATCGGGAGAGGTGCGTATCCTCTTGCTCGCCTCATGACCATTTCACGCCCATCAATTATGCGAACAATCGAATCATCTGTGTGTCTGACGATTGGGCGATCATGCACTAGAAAATAATCCGCAATACCATTTAATCTATTTAATGCTTCATATTCATCAATACACATTGGTTCTTCAGATAGATTTCCGCTCGTTGCAACAATTGGAAAATTTAATTCATGCATCAATAAATGATGCAGCGGAGTATACGGAAGCATTATACCGAGATATGGATTGTCAGGTGCGACATAGTCTGAAAGTGTGAAATGCGAAATGTTGAGTGTGGATTGAGGAGTATAGGGCGCTGCGTGTGAAGTGTGGATTGCAGAGGGTAAGGATGAGTCATTATTCCCCATTCCGCATTTATGGTGAGCACCGTCGAACCATTCTGCACTCCACATTTTTTTTAGAAGCACTATTGGTGATTCAGGAGAGCACATAACTCTTTCTTCAAATGGCGACACGGCACAATGTTTTTTTACCGATTCCAAATCTAAGAACATAAGAGCAAATGGTTTTTCTTCACGAAATTTCTTTTGGCGTAATCGATTTACCGCATCACCATTTCTCGCATCAACGATGAGGTGAAATCCGCCAAGCCCTTTTAATGCAATTATTTTCCCGTTTCTGATTTGAGATGCAGTCTCCGATATTCCATCTTCATCTTTGGAAATTATTTTTCCAGATTCGTTCCAGAGTTCTACATTAGGTCCGCACTTAGGGCACGCAATCGGCTGGGCGTGGAATCTTCTATCTAAAGGATTTTTATATTCTTTCCTGCAATCCTCGCACATTGTAAATTTTTTCATGGAAGTATTTGGTCGATCATAAGGGATCGATTCAATAATCGAAAATCTTGGTCCGCAGTTTGTACAGTTGATGAATGGATAACGAAAACGTCTGTCATTTGGATCGAACATTTCATTTAGACAATCTGAACAAACGGCTATGTCGGGAAGAATAAGTGTTGTTTTCAATCCAGTTGAATCACTTTTCACAATTTCAAATTTGTTATAACCTTTTGGATCGAGAAAAGAAAATTCCAAGCTTGTGATTACAGAGATGGGAGGTTTCTCTTTTTCAATTCTTAGAATGAATTCATCGAGTTGAGATTTCGCACCCTCAGCTTCGATAAAAACTCCGAGCGGAGAGTTATTAACAAAACCTGTAAGCTTTAATTCAGCGGCAAGCCGGTATATGAATGGTCGGAATCCTACACCCTGTACAGCACCGCGGATGATAATCTTTGCGAGTAAGATCATTTATGTTTCAGATTCGATTGGAGCCAATCGATCCAACTCTCTATTCCTTGATCAGTTGTGCAAGATGTTTCGAAGATTTTTAAATTAGGATTAATCGATAGAGCGTTTTTCTTCAATTCATCAAGTGAACAATTGAGATAAGTAATTAAATCTATTTTGTTTATGATAAGAGCAAATGCGTTTCTGAACATTGCCGGATACTTGAGCGGTTTATCGTCTCCTTCAGTTGTGCTGACTACAACAACTTTAAAATCTTCGCCAAGATCATAACCCGATGGACATACCAGATTACCAACGTTTTCGATTATTAAAAGTCCTTCAGACAAATCCTTTAATTGAGTAAGTGCATCACGCACTAAAGAAGCTTCAAGATGACAAGCTCCATGCGTAACAATTTGGACCACCGGGACTCCAAATTTTGCAACTCTTTCTGCATCCAAACTCGTTTGCAAGTCTCCTTCGATCACAGAGATACTGAGTTTATCTTTAGACAGTGCAATTGTTCTTTCAACTAAGCTCGTCTTACCGGAGCCGGGTGAGCTGACAAGATTAATTACGAATAGGTTTTTTTCTTTGAATAGCTTTCGATTCTGATCTGCTATTGCATCGTTCTTTTCTAAAATTTTTCTTTCAACAGTAATTACACTCATTTAATCTCCTCTTGATCATTAAGTTCAATCTCAAGCACATTCAATTCTCTCCCGCTGAGAATTTTTAAGTTGAAGCCCTCACACTTTGGACAAATAAAAATAGTATCGTTGAGTTCAGATTCCGTTTTGCAGCCTCCGCAAGAAACCATAAGTGGAATGTTTTGGATTTCGAGCTTTACACCTTGAAGATTTGTATTTATTGTAATTGCTTCAAAACAAAATTCAAGCGAATCAGTTAGTACATTACTCAGTTTTCCAATTGCGACTTTTACTGAACGTACAGAATTAGTTTCACCCTCTGGCAAATGCTGATTGACAATATTTACTATCTCTTGTGCGATTGAAAGTTCGTGCATTTCATTTAAATATTTTGTTTCAAAATAAAGCATTGATGGTCGTTCTGCAAGTTTGAAACCTCTCTCTGTACATTTGTCATAAAATGATTTATCTTTTGACAACATTTGGGAGACTAAAATGAAAAATATCATTGGTATTATATTATTCGCTTCTTTTTTATTTATAATTTTTTGGAACTTCGATGCTTACTCACAGTTTTCATCAATCACAAAATTCCAATTTTCGGATGCAAACATCAGAGAGACCTGTCCCGTGGTTATTTCTCCATCCAAAATTCTGATGACTTTTGAAAAGCTTGATTCCATTTTTACTTCATTAAGCACAGATGGAGGAAATACATGGCAGACACCAAAATTTGTGATTAAAATGCCGAAGGCCCATTGGCCTTATACCGCGTTTAGAACAAACACAGGAAGGATTTTGCTCGCATATTCCACCAACTCATCGATTAATATTTATTATTCCGATGACGACGGTTTAACCTGGTATTGGCCGACAGTTACTCTGCCAGATCCAAGAGGCGTGCAGGAAATATCAATTACACAATCTTGGGATAATACTATTTGGCTGAGCTACGGTATTCCTGAACACGTGTATTATAGAAAGAGCACAGACAATGGAATGACATGGTTGACAGACCAAACATTTTCGGCAGAAATTTCCATTGAAAAATATCTGACAATTATTGAAACAACTCTAAACAATTTTATTGGTATCTATCAGGATAATTCCTCGGGCAACTTTGATCTTTATAAAAAAATAAGCTCGGATGGCGCGACGTGGTCTTCACCGGTAAAAATTATTGACAGTCCGCTTAATGAGGAAAGACCAAGAGTTCTAAAATCAAACGATGGAACTCTCTGGCTGATCTACCAAATGCAGAAACCAACTGTACTTCCAGATTTTAATCAATATGATATTTACTACACGAAAAGTACCAACAACGGAATTACCTGGCAGCCCAGCACTCAATTTACACAATACATTCATGATGACTATTTTGCATCTGCTGCCATATTCGTGAATTCTCCGCTCATTGTTTTTAGAACGGTGAAGCGTTTTGCCAATCAACCTTCAAATTGTATTGCATTAGCTTTGATTAATCAAACTTTAGATATAAATCCACCACCGATTATTTATTCGATGCTAAATTATCTTGACAAAAACGGTCTTCTTCAGTTTAGAGTTAAAGCAATTGACGAAAACGCGATATCAAGTGTTGTAGTTAAAATTGAAAACGGAGCATTAATTAATTTATACGATGATGGGACACATGGAGATAGCTTAGCTAACGATCATGTCTACAGTAACTCCATCGTCTATCATTCGCTTCAATTCAATGCAATGGATATTAATAATTTAAAACTTACAATGCGGAACGATGGAGTATTAGCCGACACTTATCCTTATATTTCTATTGAAATAATTGCCACAGATGTTACCAATAAGTCAGTTATTGGTTTGGAAGCAATCCGTTATTACAGTTACCCACAGTTTGAAGGACATGGAATTATATACTCCGGTGGATTTTATTTATCTGGTTTGACTAATGGACAACTTTGGGCAAATGCAGTCGCTTCGGCTGATAGAATCCTGGACTACCAAGCTGGTAAAGTCGGGATGAATCCTAATGATCCCCGAAATAAATTATATTTTGTATCGAGAACAGATCAGCCATTTGGTACGACATGGCAAAATTGGCGGAATGCAGTCGCACTCGGTGCATATTTTTATGATGGAGATAACGATGGAATTTATAATCCTGTCGATAAAAACAGTAACGGAATTTGGGATGCAAATGAAGATATGCCGGATATATTAGGGGACAAAACAGCTTGGTGTGTTTATAATGATGGTGTACCTGATTCAAATCGCAGATACAACGATGTCTCTCCGCAGGGTATCGAAGTGAAGCAGACAGTTTTTGCTTCGAATAGAAATCCAAATCTTTCAAACGTAATATTTATAAGATACTCATTCTTGAATTCTGGATTATTAACTCCAATTTTAGACAGCGTCTATTTTTCAGTTTGGTCGGATGTTGATTTAGGTGATTATACAGATGATCTTGGCGGCTGCGATACACTCCTAAATTCTGCTTACGTTTATAATGACAGTTCTGATGGAGTATATGGAATAAACCCGCCAGCAATTTTCTTGAATCTATTACAAGGTCCAAGCTACTACACTGGAAATAATTCTGACACTTCGTACAACATGAAAGGTCAGATTCGAGGAATCAGCAAATCGGTTGGATATAAAAATTTGGGAATGACATCATCAAAAGTTGTTTATCGAACGCATTACACATATGGTAATCCTGGTAAAAAGACTGAAGCGAGAAATTATCAACTTGGATTAGATTATGCAGGTAATAAGCTTAATCCATGTATTATAGGAATGTGGATTGTAAGAGGGATTGATTGTAATTCTGTTAACCCAATTTATATGTTATCCGGTAATCCGGTTTCGAAAATTGGTTGGCTTGATGATGGACCAACTGATAAAAGATCTCAAGCAAACACAGGTCCATTTCAATTAGAGGTGAACAAACCGGTGGATATCATCGTTGCATACACCGTCGGACGCGGAAGCGATTTCCTAAACTCGCTGACTGTCGCAAGGAATATTACTAAAAATGTAATTAATGAATACAAAAACAATTTCGGATCAATTACTTCTGTCAGAGAACTGCCGATTAATATTGCCAATACTTTTTATTTAGGACAAAACTATCCAAACCCATTTAATCCAGAAACGAGTA
>CAZNDS010000098.1:0-9900 GCA_964571865.1 uncultured Ignavibacteriaceae bacterium
GGCGGATGCTATCACGAATCTAGTATCCAGAATCAAGTATCTAGTATCAAGCATCCAGAAACCAGTATCTAGTATCAAGCAACCAGCCTAATATTTGGACAAACAAAAAGGAAAAGTAAGCACCTGATGCAAAAATTACTGCGTGAGCAAAGTGGAAGAAACGAGTAGTCTAGTAAATTAGTGAGAAGCTGACCGCAACAAGTGCGTAAATGCTGATGGAGATTATTATGTTGATGATGATTTGCGAGGTCATACTGAAAATGTTTAAGGGAAATACCTATAAATCTCTTTACGATGTAATACTCTTTTAACAATAATTCTATTGCTTTCTTTTTGTAAACCAACACGATAATTGCCTAAACGTACTTTAAAGAAATCGTTATATCCTTTCATAGATTCAATCTTTTTACTTTCAGTTATATTTGCTGATGCCGGAAGTTCTTCAAAAATAAATTTTTCAATTGAAATTCTTGATTTGGAAGGAATAAGTGCAAGATCTTTCAAAGATTGTTTACTGTATTCAACTATCACTTTTCTTTCGGCAGCTTGTTATAAAAATCTTTAGCTTCCCGTATCTCAAGATTTCCGCTGTCATCTTCTTTCATTAATTGAACTAAAGCATAGTTTTCAAGCAGTTCTTCCATCTTTTCATAAGCTGCAATGTCAATCTGAACGGCTATCTTATTATTGTTTTCATCAATTATGTATTTCTTTTTTATCGCTTCCATTATTAAATACCTTTTGTTTGCATCAAAATTAGGAATTCAAATATCTTAAAACAATGATTTCCCGCTTTGCAGAAAATAATTAAGAAGCTCTGAAGACCTGTATGATATATTCTATCTATCAAAAAATCTTGCAGAAAATGGATAGTTTGATTTCAACTATCATTTAAAAAATCTTTATTTGGCGATAGTATGCTCCCTCAGCCAAAACAATTTTTAATTATGTTTATTGCTTCCTCAACATCCTCATCGCTGACATTTAAGTGCATGACTGCTCTGGCAAGATATTTTTTTCCTACAGAAAGTAATAGAGCTTTCCCATCGTTCGATGGTGCTTTGACTTTCGCCGCGATTTCAGTCGCGGTTAATCCTCTCACTCCGAATAGAATTATGTTCGTCTCAACTGTTCTTGCATCAAGTTCAACCGATGGGAGTTTTGAAATTTCTTCAGCGAAATACTTTGCACGCTTATGATCTTCTGCAAGTCTTTTGAAGTTATTTTCGATGGCAAAGATTCCCGCAGCAGCAAGAATTCCAGCCTGCCGCATTCCGCCACCCCACGCTTTGCGATAGCGATGTGCAAGTCTTATAAATTCTTTCGTCCCGGCAATCACTGAACCAACTGGCGCCCCCATTCCTTTAGATAAACAAACTGAAACTGAATCAAAGTAACTTGAATATTCTTTCATTGATATTCCAGTTGCGATAGACGCATTCCAAAGTCTTGCACCATCAAGATGATATTTTAGACTATACTTATCGCAAACTGTTTTTATTTTTTTTATTTCCTCGATCGGAAATATTGAGCCGCCGCCTCGGTTATGAGTGTTTTCTACACAAACAAGACGGGTTTTAGGCAGATAGTAAGCCTCAGGTCTTATCAAATCTTCCACTTGATTCGCGGTAAATATTCCTCTCTCTCCATTTGCAGTTAAAACTTGCACGTGAGAAAGACCAGCTACCGAGCCTGATTCATAATTTAAAATGTGCGCATCCTTGTCGCATATTAGCTCATCCCAGGGCTGAGTATGCGATTTTATACAAAGCTGGTTTGCCATTGTGCCGCTCGGAACAAATAAAGCCGCTTCTTTATCTAATAACTCAGAAACTTTTTTCTGAAGCTTGTTTACACTCGGGTCTTCGCCATAAACATCATCGCCCACTTCCGCGCTCAACATGAACTCACGCATTTCTTTGGAAGGTTTTGTTACAGTATCGCTCCGCAAATCAATCATCCGCATTTAATTTCCTCACCTGTTTTCTTCTAATGAAAGTAATTATAAGTATGAAAATACTAAATACAACGGAGACATAGCTTATCAAGTCCTGATATTGCGCGTAGAATGTTAGATCGTCTTTTAAATAAATATCACCGACCAAAAACCTTCGCGTGTATAATTCAGTTTCATCAATTGTAACTCCAATTGGATCGATTAAGCATGAGACTCCGCCATTCGCTGTTCGGACTATCCATCTTCGATTTTCAATCGCTCGGAATACGGCAAATTGCTTGTGCTGATATGGTCCGGAAAGTTTACCGTACCAGCTGTCATTTGTCACAATAACTAGAAATTGTGCGCCGTTTTTTACGAAGTCAGAATTGAATGCAGGGAAAATCGATTCATAACATACACCGGCAGAAAATTTTATCGAATCGCCTTCAGCATCTTTTATGCCGAATAAAGTTTGCTTTTCCCATACACTCCAGTTGCTGATTCCGACTCCCCATTTTATCCAATCGCCGAGAAATGGAAGATAATGCAAATACGGCGAACGTTCAGCAAACGGAACTAATTTACTCTTACCGTATTGTTGCAGATCATCTTCATTCGGAGAGAAGAGTACGACGCCATTATATGAATCGTAGTAGTAAGCAGAATCGCGGGAGATTTTACTTTCATCATTCGCTTCTTTTTCGGAGAAGTAGAAATGAACTAAAGGCAATCCGGTCAAAAGATGAACTTTATTCTCATTAACAAATTTTCTAATCCTTGCAACCTCATCAGGATATCTTCCACTCACAAGGTAAACCGGCACGGCGGTTTCAGGCCAAACAATTAGCTTCGCACCTTTTTTAACCGCGCTGTCCGAAAGTGCAAGGTAAATGCTTAGCTGCGAATTCACATTGCCGTTTTCCCATTTTTCCCAGGGATCGAAATCGGGCTGGATCAATCCAACGCGAACCTTTTTTCCGGGAGGATCAACATCGTTGATGACGACTTTACCATAAATGAATAAGACTAATAGAATAATCACAACTATCGCAATTTTATTTAATGCGAATCTAAGACTCATGTAGCGGTAATTTTTATATGCGATAAAAATCAAAACATTGAATAGGACTATCAAAAATGATAATCCATACACACCGATAAATGATGTGATTTGAATAATTGGTAAATAATAAGACTGTGTGTTTCCCAGTGTAAGCCACGGAAAAGCAGTCTCTTCAACAGAACGGAAATACTCGATTGCATTCCATAAAAACGGAAAAGAGAATAATGCTGCTTTCCCTCCAAAATATTTTTTGATGAAGAAATAAATTAAGATTGGCACCCAGTAAAATATTGGATGAACCAGGATCAAACCTATGGACCCGAGTTCCATAAAAACATCTGTCTTAGCCGACCAGCCGCCAATCCAATATAATGTCAGTGCGTGAAAAACCACCAGTCCGAGATAGGAATATCTCAAAACCTGGTAATAATTTTTTACCCTGTCTAACAATATTAAAAGAGGTACCAAACCAAAATATGCAAAGAAACCTGTTCTAAATGGCGGAAATGCAAGCCAAAGTAAAATCCCGAAAGCAATTGACAATACTAAATTTTTTATCAGGTCAGATTTATCTTTCAAAACTTTTCTCCAAGTTCAGAATTAATTTGAACAAATTTATACTTTTCTAAATTTTCTAAAAAGATATCTTACTGCAAAAATAAATATAATACCAGCCAAGATTGATAAGACCCATTTATTATAGAGTGTAAGATATTCTCCGATTCGATCAATGTTGTGCCCAACTGCATATCCAAGATAGATTAAGATCATATTCCATACTAATGCACTCACAGCTGAGAGAATTATTGTTTTCTTCAAGTCAAGTTCGCTCATACCAGCAAAAAATGAGATGATAGCCCTAGTTCCAGCAAGAAATCGGTTTATGACAATTAACCAATATCCATATTTTTGAAACCAGTGTTCCACTTTGATGACTGCGTTCACGGAAATAAATTTTATTTTTCCGGTTTCGAGTAATTTATTTCCTGCAAGTTTTCCAATGAAGTACATCGTTACGAAACCAAATGTGCTTCCGGTAACTGCCATAATTATCAAAAGCGGAATTGAAGCAGAGCCAATAGCAGAAACTGAACCTGCAAAGGCAACAATGACATCGCTTGGAAAGGGCGGGAACAAATTTTCAATATAAGCTATAGAAAAGACAAGCAAATACAACCACCACGGATTTATTGAAGAAGCAAGATGAACTATCTCATCGATCATTGTTTACATTCTTCCAATAAAGTGACAGCAAAAGCAGCTGCGCCTTCACTGCGGCCAATAAATCCAAGTTTTTCGTTTGTCGTGGCTTTGACCGATATACAAGTTTTATCTATTCCAACGATAGAAGAAATATTTTCACGCATTCGTTCTATGAACGGCAATAATTTCGGTTCTTCAAGACAGATCGTAGAATCAATATTGTTGACTCGAAAATTATGTTCTTTTAATAACGTGCAAACCTTTGATAACAATTTAGTGCTTTCAATATTTTTAAACTTCGGATCGGTATTCGGGAAATGTTTGCCAATGTCTCCTAATGCCGCTGCACCGAGCAAAGCATCGCAAATTGCATGAAGCAGAACATCCGCATCTGAGTGCCCTTCTAAACCTTGCGACGATGGAATTTCGATCCCTCCTAAAATTAGTTTTCGATCAGGTGTAAATTTATGTACGTCATAACCAAAACCGATTTTAATCATTTACCATCCTGTAATTTTAAATTCATGAAATTCATTCTTTGAATCTTCCCAACTTATCTTCAAATCTTTTACTTGAGCTGAACGCGGTCCAACTTTTGCTTCTTGAATCAATGCATTGATTAGACTTTTTTCACCTTCTGCAACAATTTCGACTGAACCGTCAAAAAGATTCTTTACATATCCAACCAAACCAAGCTGAACGGCTTGTCTGTAAATAAAATATCTGTAGCCGACTCCTTGAACCAACCCCGAAGCAATTATAACAGCTCTCATTGTGTTTGTGTTGATTCATGCAAATTCAGTAGCTTCCACTCCCCGCCAAATTTTAAAAGCAATGCAGACGCTCTGATCGGATCGAATTCAACAATGAATCCATTTTTAAACATGATTTTCTTCTTTGCTGAGAAATTAACCTGTGCTTCGCTCTTTGTTGGTGAAATCCAAATTGAGGGTTCCCATATATTAAACTCGAGGGAATCAAACTCAAAAATTTTTTCTGAATAATAATTCAGAATGTTTACATATGAAATAACAGCACTTTGCTTTTCCGGAACGATGAGCGAAGCATCATTACTTTCAATCCAAAATTCGTCAAATTTTTCAAGCGAACGAGAATTTACAAAATTTGTCCAATGCTTTAAGAAATTACGAACTTCTTCTTTCTCGACTTCCACACTTGGCGGAGTTTCTGTTTTGCAGCTTGTCAAAATTATAGATGCAAGCGCAAGTAATGTGAAAATTATTTTCATAAAAACTCCAAACTTTGTTTCAACCTGATTTCATTTTTATAATTAAGTCGTCAAAAATCTCAGAGATCAGAACTCCGAAGATTATCAAAGCTCCTCCTATAATGCCAAAGATACCAATTGTTTCATTTAAAATTAAGTATGCTAAAATCGAAGCTATCAATGGTTCACATGTGAAAATTACAGCGGCACGGGTCGGAGTTGTCAATCGCTGATATCGCGTCTGTAAAAATGTTGTTATGATAGTTGCAAAAATCGTCGTGTATAAAATTGTCCAAATTACCTGCGAGTTGAGAGTGAAAACAATTGATTCAATTTTCGTCCACTGAAAAACAACCATGCTGATGACCGCACCTGTTGCTGTGAATAAAATTTGAACCCAAACAAGATCATTGAAATCCGTTTTGTCTGAAATCATATCAAGGTATACAATGTAAGATGCGAAGAAGAAAGCACAGATTAGAGTTAGAAAATCACCAATGTTAAAATCTCTTCCAAGCGAGAGTAAAAATTTATAAAGAGATTCTTCGGTCGATGAGAGAGACAACATCCCGAGAAATACAAGAATGACCCCAATTACGCTTCCCATCTTCGGAGGTTTTCTTTCAACGATTAATTGAAGAATCGGAGTGAATACTACGAACGTTCCTGTGATCAATGCAGATTTTGTTGCAGATGTATACTTCAATCCGATAGTTTGGACGGTAAATCCGGCAAAGAGAAAGAAACCAAGTACTGAACCCATTCGAATTGTTTGTTTAGGGATCTTAAATACTCGCTTATTATAAATAAAAAAAAGAATGACTGCAGAAAGTAAAAATCTTATCGAAACAAACACCATCGGTGAAATCAATTCAAGTACCGGTTTGATAATGACAAAAGTCCCTGCCCAAATAACTGTGATCACAAATAAGATAAATTCAGCTTTATATTTCATACAGTTAATTTGAATTCAACCCATAAAAATTTAATAGCCAAAATCTTTCATGAACCTCGGATTGTTCCTCCAATCTTCCCGCACTTTTACTCTTAGCTCGAGAAATACCTGTTTACCTAAAAATTCTTCAATGTCCTTGCGAGCACGCTGTCCAACTTTTTTAAGAGCTTCACCCCCCTTCCCAATTATAATTTTCTTCTGCGATTCCCTCTCGATAATAATCTCTGCACTGATGTAATCCTTCGAGTTTTCTCTCTCCTTATACTCTGCGATCACAACTTCAGTCGAATAGGGTATTTCCTCGCGGTAGTGTTCGAACACTTTTTCACGAATAATTTCACTTATAAAAAATCGCTCTGGTTCTTGGCTCAATATATCGGTTGGATAAAACGGTTCATGTATAGGAAGATACTTTTTAATTGTCCCGGTCAATTCATTTACATTAAATCCTGTAAGCGCTGAAATCGGAATGATCTCGTCAAATTGAAATTTTTTGTTTAACATATCAATTATTTGAAGAAGCTCTTCTTTCTTGATAAGGTCAATTTTATTGATTACAAGGAATTTAAATTGAGATTCTCTTACAGACTGAATTAATGGAATTATCGTCTCACCAAAATTTGAAAGAGTTTTTTTATTTGTGTCAACAACTGAAATGATTATATCAGCGTCTTTGAGTGCAGAATTTATCGATTCAACCATCTTCTTCTGAAGAAGATATTTCGGCTCAACCAATCCCGGTGTATCCAGAAAGATAATTTGCGAATCATCATCAGAATAAATTCCAAGAATCTTTTTTCGTGTTGTTTGCGGTTTAGATGTTGTGATTGAGAGCTTTGTCTTTAAAATGGAGTTCATTAATGTAGATTTACCGACATTCGGTATTCCGAGAATAGCTGCGTATCCGCATTTGAATTCGTTTTGTTTTTTGAGATCAGTTTGCATATACAATCTTTTCAAATTCAATATATTTTACAATTCTTACTTTATCAATTTTAGAGATTTGTGTTAATTTGAGCATAGAAATTTTTTAATCACGGTTAAAAAAATGCCGCTCGAACAAGCGGCATTTTTGATTTGAACAAAGTTTTATACTCAGTTAAATAAATTATTTCATTCTATTTTCTAACGCATTTAATTCATCGTTCAGTTCTTTCGGGAGTGTATCGCCAAATATTTTATAATACTCACGAACTCGTTCGGCTTCAGTTCGGCCTGCTTCTTTGTCGATTGCAAAGAGTTCTTCAAGAGTATTTTCGGTAATATTAAGATTCGATACATCGAGTGAACCTTTGGACGGAATATTACCAAGCGGGGATTCTACATAATTTTGTTTCCCTTCAATTCTCTCGAAAATCCATTTTAGTACACGCATGTTTTCGCCGTAGCCTGGCCAGAGAAATTTACCATCTGGGCTTTTTCTGAACCAATTTACATTGTAAATTTTTGGAAGTTTATCCGCAGACGCTCTCTTCCCTATTTTCAACCAATGCGAGAAGTAATCGCCCATGTTATATCCGCAGAAAGGAAGCATTGCAAAAGGATCATTGCGCAATTGTCCAACCTGATGAGCTGCGGCTGCAGTTGTCTCGCTCGAGACAGTCGAACCCATGAATGTTCCGTGATGCCAATTGAACGCTTCATAAACGAGCGGAATGAACGAAGCCCTTCTTCCGCCAAAAATAATCGCTGAAATCGGAACGCCATTTGGATTTTCCCAATCAGCATCCATCACAGGACATTGTTTAGCGGGTGCAGTAAATCTTGAATTAGGATGAGATGAAGGATAATCTTTATCAGGGACCCAATCTTTTCCTTTCCAATCGATTAGATGGGCAGGTTTATCATCAGTCATTCCTTCCCACCAAATATCTCCATCATCAGTCAGAGCCGTATTTGTGAAAAGTGAATTTGCATTCAAGCTTAATAGAGCATTTGGATTCGATTCCATCGAAGTTCCTGGTGCGACTCCAAAAAATCCGTATTCGGGATTGATCGCATATAATCTTCCATCAGGTCCAAACTTCATCCAAGCAATATCATCCCCCACGCATTCAACTTTCCATCCGGGCAGAGATGGTTTTAGCATTGCAAGATTTGTTTTTCCGCATGCAGATGGAAATGCAGCCGCGAAGTACATTTTCTTTCCTTCTGGTGAAGTAATTCCAACGATAAGCATATGTTCGGCAAGCCATCCTTCTTCTTTTGCCATGACAGATGCAATTCTTAACGAGAAGCATTTTTTACCAAGCAGTGCATTGCCGCCGTAACCGCTACCATAAGACCAAATCGACCTTTCTTCCGGGAAATGAACAATATATTTTGTCTCGTTACATGGCCAAGGAACATCGCTCTTGCCGCCATCAAGCGGATAACCAACAGAATGCAGACAAGGAACAAAGTCACCATCTTTGAGAATATCAAGAACGGCTTTTCCCATTCTAGTCATAATTTTCATGCTGATTACGACGTAAGGTGAATCTGTTAGCTGAATTCCGATCTGTGAGATTTTTGAGCCAAGCGGTCCCATAGAAAATGGAATTACATACATTGTTCGACCAACCATTGAACCAGAGAATAGACCATTTAATGTCTTCTTCATTTCATCTGGAGCCATCCAATTATTTGTTGGCCCTGCATCTTCTTTTCTTTTTGAACAGATGTAAGTTCGGTCTTCAACTCTCGCCACATCTTTTGGATCGGACCGGAAAAGATAACTGTTCGGACGTTTGGATTCGCTTAATTTAACTCCCGTACCACCTTTAATAAGAAACTGGATCATTTGATTGAATTCTTCATCAGAGCCATCGCACCAATGAATTTTTTCTGGCTTGCATAGTGCCGCCATTTCATCTACCCACTGCACGAGTTTTTTGTTTTGAGCCATAATACTCCTCTTAATTGAATTTGTTGGATGCTTTCAGTTCATTTATTAATTATAAAGTAAGAAATTTTTATGAGTGGTTCAAATTTTACACTGAATGTTTTTGTATGTAAATACAATTGATTTCACAAAAATTTATAAACATGATCCAAGATTATTTAATTCGAAACTCCTGTTGCGGATTGCTTTATAGTCTACTAGGTAATCATCGGTTTTCTAGTCTGATACAGAAAAACAACAACTCCCTTTCAAATAGAAAAACATTCTTGTCGAATGGTGAAATGCTTCGAAAAAAAAATGCCATACCTAGAAAGATATGGCACTGAAATAATAAAATAATATTTTGTGATTAACTATCCCAACATTTATCGTTATTTCAACAATATCATCTTTTTACTTTTTATGAAATCTCCAACTTCAATCTGATAAAAGTAAGTACCAGATGGCATTGATAAATTATTATCGTTTCGGCCATTCCAGAATACTGTATAATTTCCTGCTTGTTTATCCTCAGATATTAATCTTCTTACTAATTGTCCTATAGTATTGTAAATATTTATTTTAACTTCAGATTTAGTTGGTTGGATAGTTCACAAACGCCTTTCCATCCCAGTAAAGAATGCTTTTG
>CAZNDS010000099.1:0-8201 GCA_964571865.1 uncultured Ignavibacteriaceae bacterium
TCACCTAAATTGACGCTCTCATTTCTGTTTGTGGGAATATTTTTTGGATTCTTGGGTGCAGCCGGACAGGGAATTGCACTAATTTTCGCAAAGCTCGCATTTAATGAAGGAAGTATCAATGGATTAATTGCAACAATCGTTAGATTAATTTCCTCAATCGTCGTACTCTTCCCAATTGTATTGCTCTTGGGAAAATTCAAAAATCCAATCAAGGTATTTCAGAAAGATACACAAGCATTTGCGCTTACTGTCGGCGGTTCTATTGCCGGACCTGTACTGGGAATAACATTTTCGCTTATAGCAATCGCAAATACAAAAGTCGGAATTGCAGCGACTATCATGGGAACAGTTCCTGTAATCATGCTTTTACTTGTCAAGTATTTTTATAAAGAAACTCTAAGCTGGCGTGCGATTCTCGGTGCTTTTACAGCAGTCCTCGGTGTTTCAATTCTATTTCTGAGATAAATCAATCCAACTTTCTTCATCATATAACAAAATGTAATATCTTGTTCTTAAAAAAATTATATTTGATAAAGTTTGATTAAATTTAGCATTATGAAATATTCAGACATCTAAATGAACGGCAAGAATGTAAAGACCCTTTTATTCACCTTGAATTTTGTCGTATTGGCAATGTTGTCGATCAATTCCTGCGATGCACCGCGCAGCAATCCACTCGATCCGAATAATCCGAATTTTGCCTTTGTTGCAATCGAAGGAACGATTCAGACATTTTCTGTACCAAGAAAAGCTCTAAGTGAAGTTCTGATAAATTGGAGGGGCGAAAATAAATTCGTCAAAACAAATAATTCGGGATATTTCAAAATAGAGAATATTTCACCAAATAGCGGGTGGCTGACGATCCAAAAAGAAGGATACAGCAGCGATTCAGTTTTCATTGATTGGAAGAATAAAAAAAACTACATGGTTCAATCGTTCTTGAATGAAATTCCAAAACTCGACAGTCTCGCACTTTTCACTACTGTTTTGAATCAATATCCGGATATTCAAACGGCATCACTAGAAGTGAAAGCAAAAGTTTCCGATAAGGACAACGACGTTGATTCAGTTTTCCTCGAAAACTCGGATCTCAACGTAAAGCTTACCTTGGTTTACAATGCAACGTCAAAAATGTATGAAAAAATATTTTCTCAGAGTGAACTCAAAATTGATGATATCGAACAAGCCATCGGTTTGAAATTCAGTGTAATCGTTAAGGATCTCTTCAATAAAATTCATTCAATTGGAAGTGACAAACTCAATCGAGCCATTAAGCAGGAAATTATTCTTGAATATCCGTTAAACGGTGAATCAGTTACTCCATCACCAACTCTTAAGTGGAGAAGGTTTACGCCTGGTTTTGATTTCAGCTATACTGCGGAAATCTTGACAGATGACATTCCTCCTGCAACGTTCTGGCAGAAAGAAAAGATCAGTTCGGACAGCATTTCAGTCGAAGTTTCGACTACTCTCCCTTCGCGAGGATATTTTTGGGTACTGTGGTGCGTTGATCGATTTTCAAACAAAGCGAGATCGAAACCTGCTTCATTCAGAGTTAATTAGATATTATGCCAAAAGTAAAACCTGAAATAGAACAAGTAAAAACCATCAGCAGAGAGCAGTTCGATATTCTCTATCACATCAGTCGGAGATTGAATTCTGTGACATTACAGGAAACGCTGATTGAAGAGACACTCGATCTCATCATTCATGTGATCAATGCTGAACGTGGATTATTTGCAAAGTTTGATACAAGTAAAAATCAATTTTTAATCATCGCAGCGAGAAATCTACAAAAGGAAAATATTCAGGATTTGTCCAGCTTCTCTTCGGGAATTCTTCAACAGGTAATCAATTCAAAAAAACCTTGTCTTTATCACGATGTTCAGAGCGATCCAAAACTTTCTCAGTTCGATAGTGTACAGATCCACAATATCAAATCCGTTCTGGGAGTTCCAATTATTCGAGAAGAATATGTTTGGGGAGTGATTTTGGCCGATAGTCGAATAAACAGAAAAGAATTCACAGAAGAGAACCTGATCTTTCTTGATTTTGTTTCTAATTTAGTTTCACTTGCGCTGGAAAAAATCAGTGACATTGAAAAATTAAAGGACGAAAACCTTCTCCTGCGAAATCAGCTTCAGTCGGTTCAGACAATTCCTGATCTTATCGGAAAGAGTCCTGCTATGGAACATCTCGTCAGTTTGGTCCACAAAGTAGCAGCAACCGATGCAACAGTTCTTCTTCTTGGCGAAAGTGGAACGGGAAAAGAATTGATAGCACAAGCAATTCACAACCTAAGTTCTCGCAGGAATGATCCCTACTTAGCTCAGTTTTGCGGCTCAATTCCGGATACGCTGCTCGAGAGTGAACTTTTTGGATTCAAGAAAGGAGCTTTCACCGGTGCGACAACTGATAAAAAAGGTTTGTTTGAAGTTGCTGAAAAAGGAACTTTCTTTTTGGATGAGATAGCAGATATCTCATCAGCATTACAAGCTAAACTGCTGCGAGTTCTCCAAAACAAGGAGATAATTCGTCTTGGAGATACACAGACAATCAAAGTTGACGTCCGAATAATTGCAGCAACAAATCAAGATTTGAAGGAACTTGTCGGTGGAGGAAAATTCAGAGAAGATCTGTTCTACAGATTGAATGTGTTTCCGATAAATATTCCTCCGCTTCGGGAACGGAAGGGAGATATTTCACTGCTTGCCAATTATTTCACTAAAAAATTTTCTAACGACAGCATTCAGCTTTTGCCTGAGTCGGTAAAAAAATTAGAAAGCCACTTTTGGCCTGGAAATGTTCGGCAGCTGCAGAATGTCCTTCAGCGAGCATTGATACTTTGTGACGAGAAAAAAATTGCTCCTGAGCATATTGTGATCGAAGAAGGTCAAAATCTTATCGACTTCAAAGGTACTCTCGAGGATTTTCAAATATTATTATTGAACAAGAGATTAAAACAGTTTGATGATAATCGGACACTTACGGCAAAATCGCTTGGCGTTTCGGTTCGTTGGGTACAAATGAAATTGAAAGACATGGAGGGCAAAGATTCTCTTGAGTCTTGAGAAAAGAAAATACCTTTTCGATAAATTCGAAGTAATTGAAACCCTGAAAAAGGATGAGTTCACAAGCGTTTATCTCGCCAATCATATTTTTCTTGGAAAGAAAATAATTTTAAAGACTCTCGATTCTGTTAACCTCTCCGATCAAACAATTCTTGAACGATTTAAACGTGAAGCTAAAATCCTTGCGAAACTCGATCATCCAAATATTATTAAAGTTCTTGACTTTGGGATATACAAAGAATATTTCTACATTTCATTCGAGCATTTTGACAGTCGAAATCTCCGGCAAGTACTGAAAAGCAATGCTCTCAATGATAACCAAAAGCAGTCACTTGTAATCCAAATGCTGAAAGGACTGGATTACGCTCACAAGCATGCGATCATTCACCGCGACCTAAAACCTGAAAACATTCTGACTGATATTAATTATCACTTAAAAATTGCCGATTTCGGATTGGCACTCACCGGTGAAGAAAATCTTGTCACGAGCAAATCATCGATAGTTGGGACTCCAAGTTACATGTCACCGGAACAAATCCGAGGTGAAAAACTCTCAAATCAGAGTGATTTGTTCTCTGCTGGAATTGTTGCATTCGAGCTTTTCACTGGAAAAAATCCATTCCTTGGAAATGATATCAACTCGACAATCAACAACATTCTGAATTATACAGATGAGAGCTTGAATGATGAATTGGAGAAACTGCCTGAAAAGATTCATCTTGTTGTTGCGTCATTAATGAAAAGAAATCCGAAAAACCGTGCAGCAACTGCTGAATCCATTTTGAAAGAATTGGGTGTCGATATCGCACCCGTGAAGAAATCTATCGGTGATGAAAAATCAATATTGCTGAGACGATTAGTTCCTGCTGCCGCGTTAATTGTAATAGTCTCTGCCGTATTTTTCATTTATTACACATCGAATAGTTCCGCAACTGATCCTTCCAAAACGGTGATAAAAAAAATTGACTCTTCGGTCTTTCCAATTTCTTCTGAACAGAATAAAAGCGGTGAATTAGAAGGAGTAAAACAAAATCAGACAGAGAATAAGAACGCGAGAGAGCAAAACATTCCTGCGGAGAGCCTCAGCAAACCTGAAAATGAACAGTCGAATGCCAATCAAAATAAAAGTATTCCGTCCAATGTTCCCGGAAAATTGGCGATCGAGTGCCTTCCATGGGCTGAAGTTTTTATAAATGGAAAAAAAGTTGATACAACACCCCTTGAGGAACCGCTTCGATTTTTACCTGGTGAGTACGATCTGAAACTTATGCATCCGTATTTTCCGCCATTCAACCAGAAAATTATAGTTAAACCGGATGAATTCGAGCTAATTGAAGTCAATTTCTTCAATTTATATGGATTTCTTGATTGTCGGGTTTTTCCGTGGGGGGAAATTTCAATCGACGGCATTTTCTTTGGACAAACTCCTTTTCGTAAACCAATCGCTTTAAAACCCGGGACTCATAAACTTATAATTGCAAATCCAAATTACCAATCATTGGAAACGCAAATAATTATAAAAAAAAGCGATACTTTAACATATCAACATAATTTTGATCAAAAATGAAATTTCAATTTCAAGAATGGTATGATTATTGGTTGAATTTATTAGGAATGTAATTAGAACATGAAAATTCTTAGAATAAAAATAACGCTTTGGCTGATTTTACTGACGGGCAGCATTGCGTATTCGCAAACACCTGTATGGCAAGTTGTAAGCCATATGCCTTTCCCGGTTTCAGGAGCTCAGGCAGTAGTCAAAGATTCGTTAATTTATATTTTAGGAGGATTCTCTGATTCACTTGGAATTCCGGTAAATATTATTCAAGAATATAATCCGAAGGCAAATCGTTGGCGGATCATCGGGCATATGAGATTCAGCAGGCATGCTTTTATTGCGAAGCCATTCAAAGACAGTGTAATAATCTGCGGAGGAATTTATAGAGCACCTTCAAGCAATACTTACAAATTTTTAGAAATGTGGAATTATAAGACTGAACCGTACGTCATTGCTTCTAATGAAAACTTCAATCGTATTTTCACAAACGGTGAAGTTATAGGAAATAAATTCTATTTAATTGGCGGCTCAAAAAATTACCCAAGTATAATGCCGCATTACCTTGCATATATTTCAGAATATGATATGCAAAAGGATTCTGTCACATTTGTATTTGATTCAGTTTATTCGAATATCCAATTGCCTGTTCATCAGGCAGTCGCTTCGTTAGGTGATGACATTTACATTTTTGGCGGCGTCTCATTTGGAGTGAATCCGAAAATATTCAAGTTTAATACTTTGAATAAAAAATTTCACAAGATTCCTGTTCCGATGCTTTTAGCAAGAGCCGCAGCCGCATCTGTCAGATTTGATGATGATAAAATCATTATCATCGGTGGTTATAATGAAGTGAGTAGAGCACTCGCTTCAACAGAAATATTTTCTACAACTTTCGGATCGGCAGCAATAAGATTTGGTCCTCCAATGAACTTTCCGAGACGAAATCCGATGGCAGTTAAATTCAAAAATTGGATTTATGTTTTCGGTGGTGAAAATAATTCAAGACGTGATGTTCCATCGGTAGAACGCTTAGACCTGCTTACAAATGTCGAAGAAAATTTCGAAACTCCATCTGAATTCACCTTGAACCAGAATTATCCGAATCCGTTCAATCCATCAACGACAATTTCATTCAAAATTGCCCAAAAATCGAATGTTTTGATAGAAATTTTCAATTTACTTGGAGAGAGGATCAAAGTGTTATGTAACGAGGAATTCCAACCCGGAACTCATGAATTAGACTGGGCGGGCAAAGATGATTCCAATACTCCACTTGCTGCTGGTATGTATATTTATAAATTAACTGCTGGACAATTTGTCGATTCCAAAAAAATGGTGCTCGTGAAATAATGCTGAGAAATTCGCTCCCGTTTTTTCTTATGCTCACCTTGGGTTTGCACGGTGCGTTGTTTCCACAGCAGCAGCCGGCAGATCTAGATTCACTCAAAAAGAAATTTGAATCATTCGATTTTAAAACTGCTATTTTGCTTTCCGAAAAGATACTAAGCACCTATACAACTTTATCAAGCGGCAATAAAATAGAGATTCTGCGGATGAGGGCGATTTCTCAATACTCGCTTTGGGATGAGAATTCCGCAAAAGAAAGCTTTAAGGAAATTTTGAAAGTCGACAATAAATACGAACTCGACTCACTTAAAAATTCACCGAAGATCATCTCCTTCTTTAAATCTATAAAAAGAGAAATTTTAACAGAACCTCCGATGCAAAAAACATCTGAAGAAAAAATAAACATCGATTCTTTGCTCAACAGGGAGAAACAGAAATTCGAAACAAGCTCGCAAAGTTTCAGAACTTCATTTGCGAAATCGTTGCTCCTTCCAGGCTGGGGACATTTACATAATAGCATCGATACAAAGGGATGGATTCTATTATCTTCAACTGCCTTGACACTCGGAACTTCTGTTTATTTTTCATTTGATAGTTTCAAAAAAGAGAAAGATTATCTTGCAGCAACAAATCCACAGGAAATGGATGGACTCTATAATCGATACAACTCATCATACAAATTGAGAAACATATCATTAATCTCACTAGCACTTGTCTGGATTTATTCACAAATCGATTTTGCTTTCATATCAAATAATTTCATTAAGCCAAATTCGGTGACACTCAAGTCAAAGAATTTTCACTCTTATCAAAACTACACCACATTTTTTAATTTAAGTTTCTCTTTCTGAGCAGAAATTTTCCATCCGACTGCAGCATTTATCTCCGTGCAAATAATTCGCCAGGTACGAAATATTTTCGTAGGACGTCCGATCAAACAAAGCAGTAGAATCGAAATCCATTCGTATCTCAGCATAAATTCTTAAATGCAAACCTGAAGTATTCATTTCCTAATAAATACCTCGAAAATCGCTGATTATTGAATATTTCTTAAAGCAGGGTTTTCAATTAATTCAAATTCTTTTAGGGCTTAAATTATGTGCGAACTGACTTCTCGGCACTATTATTGACTCCTTTTCAGCAATGAAAAAAACCATTAACAAATGAGGACAAAATGAAAGCAATAAATAAACTTACAGTATTTTTCCTTTTGGTATTTGCTGCATCAGTTTTTGCGCAAATACCCGCCCCCGAAAATTTAACGGCAGAATTCAAAGCTCATAGCCCAATGCCGACAAATACATATGGATTTGTTGAACTTAATTGGACGATGCCCAGTTCCCCAACTCCGGTTATGTATCATTTCAAAATATTTCGTAAAGATCCAAACGCAGCAGAATTTCGTCTGATCATGGATGGCTGGCGAGGGACAAAGTTTTTCGATTATCATATCGCCCCGGAAAAAACGTATGAATATTACGTTAAGGCATTTAATACCACCGGAATTAGTCCCGAATCAAATCACGCAACTGTAACAACACCCCCAATTCCTGATTTCGTAAAATTTGTAGGTGAACCTCCGCGTACAGGATCGGTCGGCGTCCAATATGTTTATGATGTAAACGCTGTTAGCAATAACCCTGCAGCAGTTATCACATATTCACTCGAATTAAGTCCGGATGGAATGACAATAGATGCCGCAACAGGATTAATTCTTTGGACTCCAACGACAAACGGTGAATTCCACGTACAGGTAAAAGCAACCAGTACCAAGGGTGGAGTTGCGTTTCATAGATTTAAAATTTTCGTATATGGACCGCTTGGATTTATTACTGGCACTGTTACAGACGATTCAAACGGTAATCCTATTCCAGGTGTTGCAGTTTATTTTATAAACCTCAATGCGAATCGGCATGATTTAACATATACTGACAATTCAGGTAATTTCAATAAAGCTCTTCCTATTGGCTGGTATAAAATCAAATATTTCAAAGCTGCTTACATTCCTGAATTTTATAATGATAAATCGGATTTCCGAACAGCGGATTCAATTTTTATCGGAGTTTCTGTACCATTCAATGCATCTGCAGGATTGAGCAAAGTTCCGCCTCCGGTATTTTATAACATTAGCGGCTGGGTGAAAAATGCGACAGGTGAACCGGTAAAATCCGCAATGACAGTATTCTTGGCAAAAAATACTCCTAGTCCATCCATCATTCCAATGC
>CAZNDS010000099.1:8211-9891 GCA_964571865.1 uncultured Ignavibacteriaceae bacterium
GTTACCGATAGTCTTGGTAATTACAGCTTCAGAGTAATTGGTGGATTGAAATATGTTGTATTCGCAAAACCATTCAATCATACTTATTATCCAGAATATTGGGATAATAAACGAACATTCCTCGAAGCAGATAAAATCCTTGTGAATGAAAATAAAACTGATATCAACTTCACAATGGATCTAAAGCCAGTTTATGCAAATGGTGTCAGCGGACAAGTTAAGCACTTCACATCCGGCGATGGCGTTCCGGCACACGTCACTCTTTACAGATTGCTGAATAATAGATTCAGACCATTTAAATCATCAAGATCAGATTCGCTTGGCAATTACTTAGTCGAAAATCTCGAACCAGGTAAATACATTATTCAAGCAATACCGAGATTTCCATTCTTCCCAGGATACTACAAAGATGGTGGCGTTGCCAAAACTTGGAGACAAGCTGATACAGTAACTGTCACTGAAACAGGTGTATTATCATCGTTGAATATCAACCTTCTTGCACGAGCAGATACTGGCTTCGCAGTAATTGCTGGAAAAGTCAGAACTACCCAAGGTGATAATTTAGTCGGAGGAATTGTTCTTGCAATAGATGTAGATGGAAACATTGCAGGCTCAGCTGAAACTGACGTTAATGGCAATTACAAAATTGAGGAACTTCCAGCAGGCAGTTACACACTTGCTGTCGACGCAGTTGGTTACATGCAGGGAGTCGCTCCAAGCTTGACAGTTGATTATGCAAACAACTCATCAAAAGACGCTGATCTAATTGTAAGTCCTGCTTCTACTACTTCAATCGGCGACAAGCCAATCGGCTCAATTCCAACTGGATTCGAATTAAATCAGAATTATCCCAACCCATTCAATCCAAGTACAGTGATTAGATTTGGATTGCCAGAGAAAACGAATGTTAAAATATCGATCTATAATTTGATCGGTGAAAAAGTGGCAGATTTAGTGAGTCAAGAAATGAATGCCGGATACTATGAAGTTCAATTCAATGCGAATGGACTTTCATCCGGTGTTTATTTATACCGAATTGAGGCAGGCAGTTTCATTAGTGTTAAGAAAATGTTACTCCTCAAATAACTCTCTCTATCATAGAGTGCCTTTCTAAACGGAAGGCACTCTTTCTTTTTTAATTCCCGACTTTTTAATTTAACCCAGAATAAAAACTATTTTTTTAAATTTAACTTTTCTTTTACAATTGGTTTAATTTCATGGACCGCTTCATTCGGAATTGTTAGAGCTAAATTATAATGCAGTAATTTCCAATCATCTCCAATTTTTATTAACACTCCAGAACCTCTGCAGGGGCCCATTCCGGTTTCAAGATCTTTATCGAACCAAGCGAAGGAATGATCCTTGGAGATAATTACCTCTCGTCTGATGGGAATTAGAATCCAAGCCGGAGCTGTTTTAAAATGCGCTTCAGACCATTCCATGAATTCTTTTTTTGTCCATCTCTCGGATGCATCAGTCCCTAAAAATATTCCTTCATCGTCCATGAATTGGAAATAAGCTTCCTCGTCAGCTTTTTCGGCAGATTTGTGCCATTCATCGATTAATACATTTATTTTATCTATTTCGACTCGCTGTGAAAATGCATGAACGGTTTGCGGCTTTAAGAAGTGCGGGATTTCGGAGCGACAAACTGTCAACCGATACAAAACACTGATTGAA
>CAZNDS010000100.1:0-4976 GCA_964571865.1 uncultured Ignavibacteriaceae bacterium
ACCTTATTCAACTTTTCATTCATATTGGTCAGATTCAAGATGAAGAAATAAGGTTAATGCATGAGGGGATGCGTCGGTTACTAAGGTTTTAAATTAACTAAGGTTTGTAATTTCTTATGATGAGATTGAATGAATACGTTTTGCCAGGTTTTTATGAATTGAAATGGATGCGTGACCCCCAAAAATCGTTTTGTCTTACTTTATTCCTAACCTTATCCTAATCCGCCAACCTTAGTAACTCGAACTCACTTACGATTATCAACTTTATTACCTTAGTCAACTTCCATGCACACCATTCGGATTAAAAGATGAAGAAATAAGGTTGGTGCTTTTGGGGGGCGTACAGTTACTAAGGTCTTAAAATTAACTAAGGTTTTTAATTTCTTATGATGAGATTGTAGGAATACGTTTCATTTGGATTTTATGAATGAAAAAAATATTTGACGTGTTACTCACCAAAAAATGTTTCAGTTTATTATTAACCTTATCCTAATCCATCAACCTTAGTAACCTGAGCACAGGAACGATTTTTGACCTTATTACCTTATTCAATGTGACATGAACATCTTTCAAATTCAAGATGAGTAAATAAGGTTGATGCATGCTGGTTGCGACTGTTACTAAGGTTTTAAAGTATACTAAGGTTACGATTGTCGTATGCCGATACTGAAGAAAAAAGTTTTAATCGAGTACTTTCTGATCAAAAAAATATGAATGTGTTATTCCACTAAAATTGTTTTTCTTTGTTACTAACCTTATCATGATCTGCAACCTTAGTAAGCAGAGTTCAGACAGATTTTTAACCTTATTACCTTATTCAACTTTTCATTCATATTGGTCAGATTCAAGATGAAGAAATAAGGTTAATGCATGAGGGGATGCGTCGGTTACTAAGGTTTTAAATTAACTAAGGTTTGTAATTTCTTATGATGAGATTGAATGAATACGTTTTGCCAGGTTTTTATGAATTGAAATGGATGCGTGACCCCCAAAAATCGTTTTGTCTTACTTTATTCCTAACCTTATCCTAATCCGCCAACCTTAGTAACTCGAACTCACTTACGATTATTAACCTTATTACCTTATTTATCTAAGCTATTATACTGCTCGAATTCAAGCTAAATGAGTAAGGTTTAATTATTGCCGAGTGTCATTGCATCAAAACTTATATCAATTATCAGTGTGCTCACTCTAATATGTTTTTGAGTTTTAGTGTTTTCTCGTAATGTTTTATGAATTTCTCATACTCCTCGGCAAAGCTAACCTTTTGATGATGCTCAGCTTGATTGAAAATATATTTACACACTCTATCGACTCCTGACTTTGAGACAGAAAACGCCGCAGCCGAATCTTGCCATGCAAAACGGACTTTTGTCAGTTTATTCTCATTTATAAACCTTTCGGTACTGTCAGCAATAATGGTTGCTATAGTTTCTTCTGATAGTCTTGGCGAGCGAGAGAGCAACATATGAACGTGTTCGGGATTTGCATGTATTGCATATAATTTAGAATCGTGATTCTTAACGATACCGGTAATATATTTTTCAATTCTCTCTCTTTTCGCTTCAGGAATAATTTGTGCTCTATTTTGAGTTACAAAAATAAAATGGTTATATAAATTATTATACTTAATCTTCATTCTTTACATTTGAATACGTAAATAAATAAGACTGAATTCCAATCTTCAATTCCGATAACCTGATCTTAATTCATCTTAGTCAAAATCCCGACGCATTGGACCTCTAGAACTTAATGGAGCAAACTTATTTTTTAATTTTTTGAACTATTATGTCAGATCACTCCAATACTAATCAATTGAGGCTAATAAGGTTGATAGATTTTACTTGATGTGTGTTACTAAGGTAATCACCTTATCATTCAAATCTACTTACAAGTCGTCTTAAGAATAAAATCATGTAATTCAAAAAATACCAGGTAGAACTCTACTGGTGTTACTCTGAATTAGAAATAAAATTTATTAGAACTGTATCGTCAGATCAAAGAACTGGACATTTTTCAATCTTTTAAAATCTGCATAACCATAATTAAAAGATAATCCAATATCGTTGACGATTGGATACGAAACACCGAATCCGAAAGTCAATCCTTGTTCACTGTCGCGCATGAAAAGTGATCTATAACCGACTCGTACAAATATCATTCTATTAAAATTGAATTCAATTCCCGAATTCACATATTCGGTGTTGTCGTTCGGATGGACTGCATCAAAAGCCGCAGTAGCAGTAACAAATCTTGAACGAATCAAATCCATCGAGAGACCAATTCGGAAAGTCAATGGGATATCAAAATAATTCATACGATATTCCGCAGGAACATTATTAGCTCCGGAGTTTGGATTTGAATTCGGATCAACATTGATATAAATATCTCTTCCATCAAGCCGCATCTTTGTACCGAAATTTGTGATGCTCGCACCGATTTTCAGTCCGTTGAATGGTGTCGTGTACATTGTACCAACATCTATTGCAAAAGTATTTGCCGACATGTTCCATATCGCTTCGCGGATATACTTGGCTGTGAATCCAATTGAGAAATTGTCGGTTAAATTTCGAGCATAGGTTAAACCAAGAGCAAGTGAGCTTGCATCCCAAACCCTTCCATCTCCCTCGGGATTTTCGAATGTCCTGACTTTATCCTCAGGCACTCTGAAAGATGTGAAGCTGAATCCAAGTGAACCTAAGTCACCAATGTTTAATGCAAGTGCTGCAAAGTCATACGACATATCTGCAAGCCAATTTGCATGATTAAACGCAACAGCACCTGTACCATAAATTCTTGCTGCACCAGCGGGATTCCAATAAATCGAATAGATATCGTTTTCCATTGCAGAGAATGCACCAGCCATTCCAACCGCTCGTGCACCTGCACCGATCTTTAGGAATTGCGCTGCTGTCGTAGCGACTTTGGTCGTACTCCGATCAAGTTGAGCATGAGAAAAGTCAGCAGCAAATCCAATTATTATAAGCGAGGATACTAAAACTTTTATTTTCATTTTATATCTCCAAAGAGTTTCATTTCAAAATTCTATTTAATAACGGCGAATCTGCCAATCTTCTCACCAATTCCGGGTGCATCTACATGATAAATGTAAACACCGTAAGCAATCCTCTGTCCTTCATACGTGAGCAAATTCCAACCGAGCATACTCGAGTCATCATTTTTATTAAGAGTTTCGACTAACTCACCTGTGATTGTGTAAATTCTTACAGTGCATTCCCGCGGAAGATTTCTGAATTGGATCTGCTGTTCGCCTCGTCTGTTCGGAAGTTTTGCAGGTTCTTCTGCTTCTGAAAATGCAACGTATGGATTCGGAACAACATAGACATTCGCTAATGCGGACTTAACTGCAGATTTATCGTATGTTTCTCCTTTCGTTTTGAAAGAATAGACATCCCCCTTCTTAAAGGGTTTTGTAGTTGTTAACACATAACTATCACCTGCTTTGGGGTAGATTGGAGTAGTACCTGCCTTCGGAAGATTAAAATCTATCTGATAAGAAGTTCTTATTCCGCTCCTAACTCTTGGGAAGAAAATAATATTTTCTCCAAGGTCCCATCTGCTGTTATTGCGAGTTGCCGTAATGCCTTCAAAAATAATATAGTCAGCTTTTTTTCCGAGCAGTGAATCAGCAGTTGTTACTGTGATTTTAAATGGACAGACTATTGGGCGGTTCAATGGCTGAGAAATGACTGTGTCACCGGGCACAGCCCATTTACCATCTGCGGTCGTATCCATGCTTGTAAATTCGAGCTTGAAATCTAAATCCGTTGGCAGGTGCGGTGCTGCGGAACTGACAGTTCTCGGAACCCATATGATTGAATCTCTAAAATTGTTTGCTCTTCCAGGCAGCCAGCCTGAATTTTTCCGATTAATTCCTAAAGTATCTTTTATCACAAAGATTCTTAATCCATCAAATGTCGAATTACCATCTTCCCCTTTCACAAATCTGCTCTGGTACACAGGGAAAAATTGATAAGAAACAGTGAACGTTTGGCCAGCGGGCAAATCATTTCTCGCATTTCCTTTTATCTTTCCAGTCAACGAACTCACGCTGTATTTTGATGCGGGAACAACATTTCCAGAAGCATCTTTTACGTCAACGCTGCCGAGTACAATATTTTTATTTGATAAATTAACGAATACAGTATCCTTCGAAATAAAATTATCTGTGATACCGGTGTAATTCAATACATCATAGACAAGTGAATCTGTGAATTGGATCCGGAATTCACTCTTATCGCGAACGGATTTACTATCGTAAACTTTTAGATTTATTTTTCCAGTTGAAATTCCTTTATCTCGTTTAATATCTGCATCAAGACCGGCTGCAACAGTTCCCTCTGGTGAAGGTCCGGGTACGATCTCTAACGTATTAGATTCAAATTTCAGTTCTCCTGTGATAGGATCTTGAATTATTACAGATTGACTTTCTGTCGGCGGAAGTTCTTTACCAGTAATTAATGAACCGCCGTCGTACGAGACAACTGCATAATAATATTTCACTCCATTAAGTACTGTGGAGTCGACATATTCATGCACTAAACCGGTGTTTGTGCCTAAGAAATATTTTACACCACGACCGGCATACTCAACAGGATGAAATCCGGATAAAGAGTCATTCAAATCGAATTGAGCATATTTACTTTTATTTGGATCGAATAATGCTTCTCCAAGAAATGGAACGCCATTTCCGTCGGTTATCTTAAAGACGTCAGCAAATTTAGGATCTTGGCTTCGATAGATTTTATATCAATTGATTCTTCTGCACGTGTATCCCAATACAGCGTTACTCGCTTATCACCAGGAACTGCAGTAACAACCGGTTTTGCTGGAGGCTGCGCAAATCTGTAATCTGCTTCAACTATTCTTGTTGAGATTTCGGCATTCAAGACTAAATCGTTCAAATTCTCACCAAACAAAATACACATAGAAAACCTTTGCGTTTCACCTGATTC
>CAZNDS010000100.1:4986-9853 GCA_964571865.1 uncultured Ignavibacteriaceae bacterium
TAAAGGTCCAGTACCAAAGTTAAAAATGTTATCGCCAGGTTTATTCAACAATTCTTGATTTGCATCTATTGAATCGCTTGATAACCATTCCCACATTAAAGGATCATTCATCGGTACATTCGGCAGAGAATTTGTGTAGACTTCAGCATGAAAACTTGTTAATCCAATTTGGTCAGATTCTGAGATATCTCTTAGACCAAAATTTGTTTCAGATCCAAGCCACTTATACCCTGCAATCCTAATTTCAGAAATGGGTTCCCATACGTCGTATCGTCCATTGCCGTCGAGATCCAAGTACCATGCTTGCGTTGGTTTTCCATCTCCTTCGCCGTAATCCGCACCGGGATAATTTGGCGAGTCAGGAGCAATCCCATCAACTCCGACATCATCTCGCGCTGGATCCCAATCTCCATCTTCGTCACCAGCCCAGCGAGGTTTTGGTGCACCGTATGTTGCAGTATATTTTGCTACATCAGAAATCCCGGTGGTGAGAGGATAGGCAACTCCATCAATATAGAATCCGGCATCGTTAAATGGACTTTCATCCGTAATACCATCGTCATCATTGTCTTTTGCATCGTTATGTTTGCTCGGGCTTTCTAAAAACTTCCAACCAAAATATCCAGCTTTTCTTAAGCCGTCACCTTTCATATCATCATCCCATGCATATACCATGCTTCTTGCCCTTTGCGGATAAGGATCTGCAAGTGTACCAAGTGGTGGAATGAAGAATGCTCTGTCATCACGAAAATCACGTGGTCCGCCAACGTGCGGATCGCCATGCATTCCAAAATAAACCCGCGGTAAAGTTTTCGGACTAGCGTTTGTTGTTTGATATACTAAAAAGATGATATCTTCAGCAAGCGGATTATTGAACTGCAATACACGAACTGTCATGTCCAAGCCGAGACCTCGGACAGTTGAATCACTTGGTGAGGGATAATAATTAAACTCGGCATTTGTAAAATCATCAATAACAAAATATACCTCTTCATCAGGTGCAGTAGCTTGATCGCCAAGAAAGGCAGGCCATAAATATTTTCCTGCACCCGCATTGTACCAACCTTCGGGCCAACTGTCAGGTTTTCCATCACCGTTACTGTCAGGCGAGTTTAATCTCGCTATTTCTTTTTGTGAAGGATCAACATAGCCATCTTTTGGCAGCCAACCCCATTTGATTGTACCAGCCGGATTATAATCACCTTGAAAAGTTCGAATAAATGAATCACTTGTAATATTGAAGGTATCTGTTTTAGTATTTCCACTTTGATCTTTATATGTAGTGGAAACTTCACCTGCTGCAAGCGGACCAAATTCAAATCCGTAGCCAAGATTATTCCAAACGAGATCAGCTACATTGCCGAGATAATTCGGTGCACAAATTGAACCATAGTTGAATAGAACTGTTTTGACTTTATTCCCTTGGATTATGGATTCTTTAATGATGTTCTTATTTCCCAATGATTTAAGCAAAACATCTGTCGGTTTACCATAGATCCGGAGTGCTTCAGCTTCGGTGAGTTCTTTAATAATGTAATAGCCATACTTATCTTTCTTCTGCGAAAAGAGACTATTGGTTAAGATTAGTAATGTTATTAATAGAAATATAATTTTTGATTTCATCAACTTTCTCCAAAAGCTCTAATTAAAGATTAATGAGAAACCGACTCTTATTTCACGCGGCCGATTAACTCTTTCGGGTCTATGTGAATAATATTCTTCGATTTCATTGAGAGGCATTAAGCCAGCATCTCCTCTTTTGATTCTTTTAAGAATATCCGAGTAGACAATCGGAATGTCTTTTTCTTCAAGATTAGATCGTGATCTGCCTGATGAAGCATAGACAAATAATTCATTTTCTGTATCAAAAAGATTTTCAATCTGACAGAATAACGAGAACTTCAAATTACCCAGCATGAAAAATTTCTCAAGTTTCAGATCAACATTCCATTGAATCGGCTGACGTCCGCTTCCTTGCTCGAAGGTGATGTCAACAATATTCGATGGGAATATCGGTGTATACGGAGTTCCAGTTTGCATATAACCAATTAATGAAGCAGTCCAGTTATTTTGTTTTGTGAATGCAACTGTTGCATTAATTACGTGGCTCCTATCAAAGCTGAATGGGACCAAATATGTTTCCGATCGCTTACCGGATTGTTCGCTGAAAAACAGTTCATCTGCAGGATATGTTCTGTTTCCTTCAGCAAGTGAAAATGTATAGTCAAGTGTAGCTGAGAAAAGATCACCAGGAGACCTTCGTTTGATTAATGAAACTGTAATTCCCTTACTGTTTGAGTAAGCAAGATTTGTCAACAGATAAAATCCTCTCCCTTCCGGAGTAAATATCTGTTGGGTATAGATGTAATTACTAACATCTTTATAAAATCCTGTCACATTCAATCCGAGATCTTCCATTAGAAGCTGTTGAAGTCCAAGTTCATATTGAACACTTCTCTGCGGTTCAACATTTGGATTGCCAAATGTTGGATTCTCACCAAAATTAGCTACATAAAAATTGGGATTAGAATATAAACTTGCAAGTGATGGAACTTGATAAAAATGTCCATAAGAAAATCTTATCACTCCAGCATCTGTAATTGGGTATGAGACACTTAAACGAGGACTCAGCCTATGTTTTGGCAGCGCTTCTTTGATTCCTGGAATAATTGCACCTGCTTTTAAATCGCTTAGATCTCTGCTGACATATGGATTATATTGTGCTGCTGGATCAAAATATTCGTATCGTAAACCAACATTAAGAATCATTGACGAAGCCAACTCTATTTTATCCAATAAATATACAGCTGCTTGAAACGGCTCTCTCTCATAATAAGTATACAATGAGGTATCGGCCGGAATCTGCTGAACGATTTTTAGTGAATCATATAGCAGGTCTGATGGATTGAAGGTGGTGAAATCGCCCAATGAATTGATGTAACCAACTTGAGTTGAGTAGCTTTCAACATTCAATTTGTGTTTTCTGATTTCGAAGCCAAATTTGACTTCGTGAATTCCGAAGAGCTGTGCGACTAAATCACCTTTAACGCCAATAGTCTCAGTCTTTCTATTAAATCTGCTTCGGTCAGTTCCACCAGAAAGAAAACCGGTATTTCCAATCCCGCGGGCATAAATTGATGGAAGATACCGAGGATCCGATGGATTATCATACAGATATGATTTGTATTCATTTATACCAAAAGAAGCTTTTAAATTATAGAATAGATTATTAGAAACAGTGTGCGTTATCCCAAATGAGTTTATATATCCGCTGCTGTAATTTGTTGTTCTGCCGTCAGGATTAAATTTAAATGCACGTTCATAATCTTGCGATTTACCGTTATCAAGCACAAGCTCATATCTGAACTTTAAAGTTGCTAAGGGTTTATAAACCAAGTTACCTTGGAAGTTAAATGACTTCGACCAATTCATCGGAACAATCGCTCCGTCTCCAGTCGGCATTCCAGTTGAGTCTTTTGAATAAGGATTAAAGAAATAACTCGTTGTTGAGGCTCCATATCTTGAATCACCAGATCTGAAGTTATTTCGTTCGAGATAAGAATCGGTTGGATTATACAATCTCACGCCATATAGTGATCCTTTAAAATTTTCATAAACAGAAGAGAGGAAGAATGATATATTATTTGTCAAAAATGGAAACGGTCCGCCAAGGGTTACTTCTGTTCTTGCACGATTGAATGGATCGATCTCATCAATATTTGTAAAGAGTTCTTTTCGATTTGAATAGTAATCTCCGCTGTAAGCTTTTATACTTGCAGTATATTTTTGTGGTCCTTCTTTAGTAACATAATTTACAACTCCGCTTAATGCATTCCCGTATTCGGCACTAAACGTACCACTGGAAACTGAGACTTCTTGAACAGCATTTGTTGCAATTCCAACAGACCTTCTATTTCCATATGGATCATTCAGTGTAACTCCATTTAAGTTAAATGCGATCTCGTTGCCTAGACCTCCACGAATATGAAGATCACCGTCATTCCCGACTACAACTCCTGCCTGCAATTTGATTACATCATTAATTTGATCAACAGGAAGTTCATCAATTGTTTCATCAGTAATTGACGCTATTGGATTTGTTAAGTCCTGCCTGATCAGTGGATTGCGTTCTCCTTGCACAACAACGGCTGGCAAATCGATAGAACCTTGAGATAAGGTGAATTCCAAGCGAGTTGTGAAGTCAACGTTTACACGAACATCCCGAATGGATTTTTTCATATAACCAACAACTGACGCTGTAACAGTATAAACACCAGGCGGTATGTTTAGGATTACAAATTCACCTGAAAGATTTGTTGCTGCACCGAGCGGAGTTCCGTCAATTATTACATTAGCAAATGGAATTGGGTCTTTTGTGTCAGAGTCAATTACTTTACCAGCAATTTTTCCTGTGTTCCCAGCTAAACTTTGCTGCACAAGAAAAAAAAGGACAATCAAAAAGCCTGCATATACTTTTTTCATTTATGACCTCACAATGATTATAATATCATCGATTTATTTTTATTAGTTCTAATGAGACTTCTGAAAAATTCTAAGCTGTCATATTGATTCCGACTTGTCGGAAGAAATATCTCTTTTTGAAATGAAAACAGACTCTTCACTTCGTTCAGAGTGACATATGGCTAATATTTCAGAAGTCTTTGTAATCTAAAAAAACATTTAAGAAATTTCAAGAATAACAAGTAAAAAAGTAAAAAGGTCAGGACATCGTTACCAGGGGGAAGCAGGTTTTGAAAAAATTTAACATTTTTCTTGTAACAATCGAAGCTTCTCCATTATCATTGATTAACATAAACCCAAATTTGTCATTAGGTAACAATTTCTAATGACCGCCATTAGAAAAAAC
>CAZNDS010000101.1:0-9794 GCA_964571865.1 uncultured Ignavibacteriaceae bacterium
AAAAAGACAGACAGCAAATAAGAAAAGTCATGATAGAATAGAATCTACTGGGAAAGATTTTTTTGAAAGAGTCCGTGAAGGTTATCTTGAGATCGGCAACAGAGAACCAAATCGGGTCCATGTTATTGATGGATATAAAAAGGTTAATGAGATACATGAAGAGATTGTTAAAATTATCGAACAAAAATTGATTTCCGGAGAATAGCCTTTGAAACGATTTAGCATGTTTTTAATACCACTATTTCTTTTTGCGTTTTCTGTTGGATTTTTTACAGCCAGCAGTGATATATATTTCGAAATCAATAAAAATATTGAACTGTTCGGAAAAGTTTATAGAGACGTGACTCTCAATTATGTTGATGAAATATCTCCCGAAAAATTCATGCAAAGCGGGATCAAAGGAATGCTTCAAGCTCTCGATCCATATTCAGTCTTTATTGATGAAAGCCAGAAAGGAGAAGTCGACCTTCTTACGACTGGCAAATACGGAGGAGTTGGGATTTTAATTGGTCTCAAAGGTGATGAAATTGCAATCACAGAAATTTTAGCGGGATATTCTGCCCAGCGGCAAGGATTGAAAGTTGGAGACGTGATAATAGAAATTAATGGCAATGCAATAACTCGTGAAAACTATGATGATATTAGTAATTGGGTAAGAGGTGAACCAGGTACCGAAGTTCACTTTAAAATTAAGAGAGAAGGTGAGCAAAACTTTACTGAATTTCATCTGATAAGAGAGGAAATTCAGGTAAAAAATTTATCATTCGCAGATTTTATTCCTGGTGAAGAGGGAATTTTATATTTAAAGCTTGACCGTTTCTCCCGAAGAGCCGGTGAAGAAATAAAACAAGCGTTTAATTCTCTAAAAGATAAGGAAAAAACACAACTTATTATTTTAGACTTGCGATCTAATCCTGGGGGCTTGCTTCAAAGTGCGGTTGATGTTCTCGAGAAATTTATAGAGCCTGGTGAAAGTTTAGTAGAAATGAAAGGCAGAGCCATTGAGGCAAACAAAGCTTATGCATCGGTTGAAGTCCCAATTTTTAAAAACATTCCGTTAGCGGTTTTAGTGGACGAAAATTCTGCAAGCGCCAGTGAAATCGTTGCTGGTTGCATTCAGGATTTGGATAGAGGCATCGTTACCGGCGGGCAAACTTTCGGGAAAGGATTGGTTCAATCAATAATTCCGCTGCCATACAAGGCAACTCTGAAATTGACTACTGCAAAATATTTTACTCCAAGCGGCAGGTGTATTCAAAAGTCAGAGTATTCTGCTAAATCTAAGGGAGTAATTATGACTTCAAACGATTCTATTGCTACGGTTTTCAAAACAAAAAATAATAGAATAGTTAAGGGATCTGGAGGTGTGACTCCTGATACACTAATTTTGAATCCTGAGTTCGCAGATATTATTCAAGATTTTTATAAAAGAGCTCTCTTTTTCAAATTTGCAACGAAGTATTTAAATGAAAATCCGAACTTGAACTTGGTTGGTATTTCCAAAGAAAACCTACTTAATGATTTCAAATCATATTTAGCTGTGAGTAAAATTGATTACAAATCCAAGTTTGAGAAAGAGTTTGAAGAAGCTCTTGAAATCGCTGAAAAAGACAAAAGCATGACGGCTGTCATATCGGAACTTCAATCTATTAAAAATAAAAGCAAGCTTTCCATAAGTTCTTTAATAGATAAAAATTCTGAAGAAATTTATTCGGTATTAATTTCAGAAATAGCAAGTCACTTAAATGGCGAAAATGGCAGAATCAAGTTCATGATGAAGACAGACCATCAGCTTATTGAGACTATAAAGATCCTGAAGAACCGAAAGCTTTACAATAAATTATTAGGGGTATAAAAACGAGTCATGTTAGGTAACGAAACTCATCCTCCAGCTCCTTCTCTTACAAAGAGAAGGAGTGAATTTAGGGTGAGTTATTGTTCTAAAAATAGAGTTGTCTATCACTGCCAATTAAATCTTCAAACATTTAAGTCAGAAAGTTTTATTAGATATTAATACTATGAGTTCAACATGATTCTTTTTTACACCCCAATAAATTATTAAATATAAATTAATGGAAATTCTTGTTGCTGCTGCATATCTGCTGCTCGGTCTCTTAGTCGGTTTTATTGCTGGTGCTTTTGGATTGGGTGGTGGTGTTATAATGGTACCGGCATTTCTGTTCCTGTTTAAGTTTCATGGTTTTTCAAATGAAATAATTCCACTTCTTGCAATCGGTACAAGTCTTTTTGGATCGGTGGCCGCATCTTCAGCAGGCACTTATAGACACTTTAAGAACAGAAATCTTTATGTGAAATATGGAATTCTTTTCGGATTGTTTGCAGTCGTTGCGAGTTCATCACTTTCATTCGTCGCGGTTAGTTTGCCTGCAAAGACTTTGAAACTAATCTTCGGGTGTGTTTTAATTCTGATTACAATTCGAATGTTCATGAAGAACGGTGATAGAAAATTCGAGAACGAAAAACCAGCAAAATATTCTTATCTTTTTGCTCCAATTTTCGGCGGATTGGTCGGTTCACTTTCTGCCTTCGCAGGTGTTGGGGGCGGGATTATAGCAGTACCGATTCTTCATTACATTTTTAAACTTCCATTTAAAAAAGCAATCGGAACGAGTAACTTAATTATAATATTTTCTACATTCGCTGCAGCTGTTTCATACGTCATTTCAGGTTTGGGAAATCCTAACTTGCCTGATTTTACGTTGGGTTATGTTTTCCTTCTTGCCGGTATTCCAGCCGGAATTGGAGCGATTATTTCGGGTGGGATGGGAGCCCAGTATTCATTTGTTTCTCAAAACAGGAAATTGAAAATTCTCTTCGCAATATTAATCCTCATAGTAGACATTAAAATATTCTTAGATGTTTTGAGCTAGATTACGTGTGCCTGGGGGATTATAAAAATTTGACAGCTTTATCGAGAAGTGCCTGCTTAAAAAATGGCTTTGAAATGTAATCGTCACATCCGACTTCAAGAAATCTCTCTCGGTCCCCAACCATTGCGTAAGCAGTTACTGCAATAATTGGTATTTTTTTAAAGCGTTCATCGCGTCTTAAAAGTTTTACTGCATCAACACCATCAATTCTACCTGGAAGATTGATGTCCATAAGAATTAGGTGGTAATTATTGTCGGAAACAATTTGAATAATATTTTCAGCCATATCAAAACAATCTAACTCAGCAATTCCGCGGAAATAAATCTTTAACAACTCCTGGGAGTCAGGATTGTCTTCAATGTAGAGTATTTTCTTTAGTTCAGACATAAATTAAAAATTTGTGGCAAATATAAAATCAAAACTGCTAATATCAAAGAAATTTGTCGTTTTAATCCGCCTTCGTCCGACAGCCGACGGACTTCGGCGGACCTGCCTGCACAAAGCCGAGTCTTTGTTTCGGCGAAGGCAGGCGAGAAGGTTGGGTATAATTCCCCGACGCTTGCGTCGGAACAGGGTTCGGGGCTTGCCCCGAGGTTCATATCATTGATTTTGTTCGAACGAGAGAACTTTGCTAGTTGGAAATGACAAGTAGTTTTTAAAAGATATTTGTTCTCATTTTCTTGACTTTATAGGCATCTTTTTTCAAATTAGGTTTGAATGAAGAAAGATTTTCAATTAGTAACTTCCCGCGGAAATCTTGTGAGGATATCGACTTGCTTCCCGCCTGTTCCTGAATCTTCACCATGCGTTTTTTTGGTGCACGGATTCAAAGGATTCAAAGATTGGGGCTATGGTCCACATTTACGTGAAAAACTTGCTGAGAACGGATTTATTGCTGTTGGATTTAATTTCTCACACAATGGAATTGGCGATGATTTATACAATTTTACCGAATTAGATAAATTTGCTGAAAACACTTTTTCTCTTGAGGTTGAAGAACTTACTGAAGTTATAGAATTTTATAGGGATGGTGGTTTCGGATTTGTTCCTGACAATCTGCAAATTGGGCTGATCGGTCATTCAAGAGGTGGAGCTGTTTCATTAATTTATTCCTCAGAAAATAAGAATGTGGATGCTTTGGTGCTCTGGGCAAGTGTATCGCATTTAGATCGGTATACCGAAAGGCAGAAGAATGAGTGGAAAGAAAAAGGATTTTTAGAAGTGATGAACACGCGAACAAAGCAAATCATGCGCTTGAATCGTGTTCTTCTGGACGATATAATTGAGAACATGGATCGATTTGACCTTAAAAAGAGAATCAACGAAGTGGAAGCACCGATTCTTATTGTTCATGGTGAACAAGACCTAGCCGTTCCCGTCGAAGAAGCTTATGAGCTGTATCAATCTTCCAATTTTGATAAATCAGAATTGCTCCTAATTGAAAAGGCGGGCCATACTTTTGATGTTGTTCATCCATTTCAAGGAAGTAATAAGAAATTTGATCTCGTCGTTGAAAGAACCATTACATTTTTAAAAGAAAAATTTAAGAGTAGGATTTTATGAGAACAATAATATTTTCGATTATTCTAGTAACTGCCTTCTCTTTCTTAATTTATAATCTAGTCAGAATGTTTGGCTATTTGAAGATTGGGCAAAAGGATAACAGAATTGATCAACCGCTGAAAAGACTTAAGAATGTTTTGCTGATAGGAATTGGACAATCAAAACTTTTACGAGAGCCGCTGGCCGGATTGATGCATGCTTTTATTTTTTGGGGTTTTCTGGTTTTAGTTATAGTCGTAATCGAATCCATTATTCAGGGATTTAATCTGAGCTTTCATTTCTCATTTCTTAATGAACTTTACAGCATAATTACAGCCTCTCAAGATATTTTTAGCATCTTAATTCTTGTTGGGGTGATTGTTGCGGTTTATTGGAGATTTATTCTCAGGGTTGAGAGATTGAAGTCTGAACATGATGGAAATCTTGATGCCGGTTTCATACTTGTTATGATAATGATAGTGGTACTGTCAATGCTAGCCCAAAATGTTTTTAATCCACACCTAGTTGAATACGATTCACGATTTATTAGTCATGCCATTGCTTCTCATTTTGACATCAAATCATTTGATAGTTCTATTTACTATGAGATATTTTGGTGGATGCATATTGTTACGATTTTAATCTTCATGAATTACCTTCCTTATTCTAAGCATTTGCATGTAATTACATCTCTGCCAAATGTCTATTTTTCCAAACTTAAAAACCAAAAAAATAAAATTATTCCACTGAATCTTGAGGATGAAAATTTAACTCATTTCGGTGCTTTGGATATTGAGCATCTAACCTGGAAGCAGCTTTTTGACGGTTATACTTGTACTGAATGCGGACGCTGTACAGCCGCTTGTCCTGCGAATGCAACTGGTAAGACTCTTTCGCCAAGAAAAGTGATAATGGATATTCGGCAGAGAGTTCTCGATAAAGCCAGCTTAAAAGCAAATAAAGTTGAAGAAAAACAAGACAAGACGCTTGTTCACAATTATATTTCAGATGCAGAGTTATGGGCTTGCACAACCTGTAATGCATGTGTTCATGAATGTCCTGTCATGATTGAACATGTTGATTCGATCGTTGAAATGCGTCGAGGTCTTGTACTCTCTGAAGCCAACTTTCCAAATGAATTAAATGTTGTGTTTAAAAACCTTGAGACCAATTTTTCACCTTGGGCATTCAGTTATGAGGAACGGGCTGACTGGGCTGAAGGATTAGACATTCCAATTGCATCTCAAAATAACGAACCAGAATATCTTTTCTGGGTTGGCTGTGCAGGTTCATTTGATGAGAGATATAAAAAAGTCAGTCGTTCATTTGCTCAATTGCTGAAAAAAGCCGGAATTGTTTTCAAAATTCTTGGTAAAGAAGAAAAATGTAACGGAGATGCTGCAAGGCGTCTTGGAAACGAATATCTCACCCAAATTCTCATGAAAGAAAATATTCAGACCTTAGAAAAATATAACATTAAAAAAATAATTACGGCTTGTCCGCATTGTTATCACTCGTTGAAGAATGAGTATAATCAATTCGGTGGTAACTATGATGTCTATCATCATTCGGAGGTAATTGAGAAACTGATAAAAGAAGGTTCTATCAATCCACAAAATGAGCTAGCAAAGAGAGTGACTTATCATGATTCTTGTTACCTCGGCCGTTACAATGATATCTATCATGAACCTCGTAATGCGATCAGCAAAATAAATAAAGTTAATTTAGTAGAAATGAACCGCTCCCGTGACCGCGGATTTTGCTGCGGCGCTGGCGGCGGTAGAATGTTTCTCGAGGAGACTGAAGGGAAGCGGATTAACATCGAACGTGTCGAAGAAGCTCTTACACTAAAACCTGATGTGATTGCATCTGCTTGTCCATTTTGCATGATAATGTTAACTGATGGAATAAAGACTTTCGATACAGCTGAAAGCGTGGAAATCAAGGATATATCGGAATTAATTTTAGAATCTCTTTAAGATTTTTAATTGAATAACTATTGAACTTGCTTAAATAAGGAAATACATTCTTATGAAAAAGAAATATCTGTCTGGGAAAAAAATTTCTACTCAACCAATTCCATCAAATATTAAAATTGTAGATTTGGTAAACAATTACTTCCAAGCATATAATGCAGGAAGATTGCATGATGCATGCAGATTGTTTGTTGATAAAATGCTCGAACCTGACGTTACAGTTGGTATGAGTCTTACCGGTGCTTTAACTCCGGCTGGTTTGGGCGGGACTTGCATTGTCCCTTTGATCAAAGCCGGTTTTGTTGATTGGATTGTGAGCACAGGTGCGAATCTGTATCATGATACTCATTTTGGAATTGGATTGGACTTACATAAAGGGAGTCCATTTTTTAATGATGTATCACTTCGTGAAAATGAGGTTGTCAGAATTTATGATATTGTTTTTGATTATAATGTGCTGCTTTCAACAGATTCGTTTTATCGAAAAGTGCTAAGGTCTGCTGAGTTTCAGAAGGAAATGAGTACGGCAGAATTTCACTATATTCTTGGTAAATTCGTCTACGAAAGAGAGAAAGCACTCAAAATTCCGCATCAAAGTCTTCTATCGAATGCATATTTATTTAAAGTGCCAGTTTATACTTCGTCTCCAGGGGATAGTTCTATCGGGATGAACGTGGCTGCACTAGAATTTCATGGAAATAAGTTAAAATTTGATATCAATAAAGATGTTAATGAATCAACTGCGATCGTGCTCGATGCCAAAATGAAAAAAGGAAAAAGTGCTGTTTTGATTTTTGGCGGGGGTTCTCCAAAGAATTTCATGCTTCAAACTGAACCTCAAATTCAGGAGGTTCTACAAATTGATGAAAAAGGACACGATTACTTTCTCCAATTTACAGATGCAAGACCAGATACAGGTGGACTCTCTGGAGCTACCCCGGCAGAAGCAGTAAGCTGGAGAAAGGTAGATCCAAACAGATTGCCCGATGCAGTTGTTTGCTATTCTGATACTACTATTGCTATGCCGATTATCACGTCTTATGCATTATCTGTAAAGAAAAAAAGAAACCACAAGAAACTTTATTTGAGATTGGATGAGATGTTAGATCGACTTGAGTCCGCACACAGGCAGGTTTTGAAAAAAAAACAAAAACTGGTAAAATTCTAAAAAAATGCTTGTTTTCGGCTGATAAATGTTTATATTGAGCAGTAAGTAATTGTATTTTTCCAAAATAAAGGAGGAATTTATGAGCAAATTAGAAGAATTAAAGTTCTTTATTGACTCTATGCAGCCTGATTTCGAGAAGTTCTACATGAAAGGGCAAAACGCTGCCGGAACTCGTCTCAGAAAAGGTTTGCAGGAATTACGGAAAAAAGCTCAAGAATTTCGAAACGAAATTCAACAAGAAAGAATCAATAGAAAAACTCCAAAAGATAGTTAAAATTTTAACTTAGAGGCGTAGTTTTTTAAAAGTTACCCTGCCATTGCAGGTAATATTGATAAGGATTATCAATTTTTAAATAATTACGTCTCTTTTTTATTCTTACTGCGATGTTCAAAATTTGGGCTTTGATCTTAATCGTATACATTTCTACTCTATTTCAATTATTGAGTCGGGATAATTCTGCCCCTCAATTTATTATTAACGATAATGAATCAGTCAGAAAGATTAAAATCTTGTGCGTTGGCGATTTAATGTGCCATAAACCTCAAGTAAATGGGGCGTATATCGATTCATTGGAAATCTATGACTTTAATCCAAGTTTTAGATTCGTGCGTGATTTATTATCAAGCGGAGAATTAGTTATTGGCAATTTGGAAACTGTAACAGCAGGCGGCAGTTTTTCAGGATATCCGCTTTTCAATTCTCCTGATGAGTTTTTACATGCAATCAAAAATGCGGGCTTTAATGTATTAGTAACTTCAAATAATCACTCCCTCGATAGAGGTGAGAGAGGATTGATTCGTACAGCTCGTTTAATTGATGATCTCGAAATAACTAGAGTAGGAACCTATTTGTCCTCAAATGACAGAGATTCAATTCGAGTGGTGAAAATTTCCAATTTTCAGATTGCTGTTTTAGCATACACTAATGGTATGAACGGATTCACGCTGTCTAAAACAAAAAAATATCTTGTGAATCAGATTGATGAAAATCAAATTAAATCCGACATTAATCGTTGCAAAGAATTGGGTGTGGATGCAGTTCTTATCTATTTTCATTTTGGTGATGAGTATCAACGTTTTCCTAATTCCTGGCAGAAAATCGTAGTGGAAAAGACCTTTTCATTTGGTGCAGATATTATAATTGGTTCCCATCCTCATGTAATTCAACCTTTGGAATTAATTGAACTTGGTGACGAATCCAATCTTGATACAGGACTTGTTGCGTTTTCACTTGGAAACTTCATCTCGAATCAAAGGGGTCGATTCAAGCAAGCAGGTGTAATTCTAGAAATTGAGCTCGAGAAGAATTTGAAAACTAATCTTTGCCGCATTTCTTCGGTTAAATTTCATCCAACATGGGTTCACATTGAAAGAACTAATGGGAAGAATTCTCATGTAATTATACCACTAACGGCTTATAACAAAGAATTATTTTCCAAAGAGGATATTTCCTCAATGGAAGAAGCTTTTTCAGATACTTGGAATCAGCTTTCAGGTAAGCACAAGATATTATCAGGGAAAAAATCTTCGGGAGGGAAAAAATCGCCCGATTGATAAATTTTGATCCACTTATAATGGGTCATGGGAATACGCAGCATATCATTTACGTTCAGCAAATCTCAGCCAATAAAATGAGACTTTACTGCAGAGAAGGGAAAAATATTGTTGAATCTGAAAAAGAGTTTTATCCATTTTTTCACTTAACCGATAACACACTTCTTAAAGGATTTGCAGAAAAATACTGGCAGAAGAAACTAGAAGGGAGTGGCGAATATCAATATCTCTGTGTCTTCGATGATTGGAACAAAATGTGGCGGGCGGTGAGGACGGTTTATAAACATTTGAAAATCGAAAATGTCCCATCAACGATTTTTTCTGATATTCCTGAAATATACATTAGGACTGATCCCGTGACTCAATACTTGCTTCAGAGCGGGGAGACATTTTTCAAAGGGCTTGAAATCGAAGACTTATCTAGAATGCAGATCGACATTGAAACTTATTCATCTAAAGGATTTAGCCAGCCTGCAAGACCATCTGATAAAATCATTATTGTTGTACTCTCTGATAATACTGGTTGGGAAAAGGTAATCTCAGGAGAAAAAATATCTGAGAAAGAATTGTTAATCAAATTAACAAAAACAATTCTCGAGCGAAACCCAGATATTCTTGAAGGGCACAACATACTTTCTTTTGATTTGCCGTATATATACGCT
>CAZNDS010000102.1:0-9743 GCA_964571865.1 uncultured Ignavibacteriaceae bacterium
TACTAAGCAACACGTAATAGAGCTTAATTATACAGCAAATGAACTTTATATCAAATTGCTAATGAAATATATCGGATTAAATAAACAAGCTTATGGAAATAAAATATTAGAAATTATGATGAAAAGGCTGTTTTTATTGATTTCAAATCATCCATATAATTTGAATTATACCTTAAAGGATATAATTAAAAATCTTAATTCAATTTTTCCTTTAGCGTTATATGCGTCAAACCAAAAACAGAAAAATCTAATGTATTTCGATTTATCTGTGCCTTATAATGCTGCCAATGAAAACTCCTTTCTCAATTTTATTCGATCTTCTCAGATATTAAATAAAGTGGATGAAAAACGATGGCACGTAAATGCGTATCAGCACTTCAGTGATTACAACGAGGAGATAAGTATGCACTTTCGCTCTTTGGGAGAACAAAATGATTTAGGAGAAAGTGTTTTCCTCTGGCATATTACTTATTCAATAAAGGAAATTATTAGAATTCATCTTCAGTTGCTACAAAATCCATTAACTGATATACATAATCATATAGAAGATTTATTTGACCGAATTACCTGGTATTTATCCTTTTTTTGGGTTACAACCGGAAGAGCAGTAAAAATTAACAAATATTATGCAGAGGAAATTTGTAATGTTATTTGCTGGACTGCATTCCATTGCTATCAAGAAGATTTTTATAAAAAACATATTATGGATGTTCATACGGTTATCGATATTTGTATAAGCAATTTATCTTCTGTAATTAGGGATTATATGCAAAAGGGAGTGTCCCAAAGTCCATATGATATTGCAGATTTAATTCTATATCTATGGATGATTAGAATAGTTGCATCTAGTAAAAATGAAAACTTCAGAATTAAGAAAATTGATAAAGTATTAGATGAATTAGAATTACATACAAATAATGGAAATTTCTTAAATGAAGCACTGGCGTTAAGATATAGACAATTCCTTGAGAGAGTTTTTGAAGATAGACGTTTACCTATATATGATATTGATAAAAGCATTGGACTACTTAGAGAATTAGTAAAAGATGAATCTTTCTTCTTCATAGTTTAATAACCAAATTTATTTGGAACTCTTTTGTCCAGTTTTTTAATTAAAAAACTGGACATTTTCTTATACTTGTCCGTACTCTGGAGGAATAGTTTATTCCGAAGGAATCCCGTTCTGTGGAACAAGTTCTACATCCTCACACCGGATGTGATTGCATTTGTGAAAGTAAAAAAGTAACTTAAAATTGTTAAAAAAAAATTTTTGTTGTATTAAAACCAAAAAATGGACAAAAAAAACCTTATTCAACAATTAGAAAAAGAGCAAGGCTCTCGAGTGATTATATATTTTACGGGAGATAGACAACCTTTTGCAACACGGATTGCGGGAGATGTTATTCCGCTCTTAAGTAGACATCTCGAGAAGATTGGTAAAGTAGAAAAGATAAGTTTGTTGTTATATACAACTGGCGGAGATATGTTAGCCCCAATACGCATAGTAAAATTAATTCGTAATCATTGCGATATGTTTGAAGTGTTGGTGCCATATAAAGCACATAGCGCAGGAACACTTATTGCGCTAGGAGCGGACAGAATTGTCATGGGGAAGCTTGGCGAATTAACACCAGTAGATCCTACTACAGGACATCCTTTTAATCCTTCAAATCCTGCTAATCCCCAGCAACGTCTTGAAGTGAGTGTGGAAGACCTTAATTCTTATTTTTTATTTGCAAAAGAGAAAGCTGGTGTAAAAGCTGGTCAAATGGCAGATGTTTATAAAATGCTGGTTGAAAAACTGCATCCGTTGTCTATCGGCAATGCATATCGTGCATATAGGATGGCTAAGCTATTAACTGAAAGACTTCTTTCACTTCATATGGATAAAGCAAAAGAAAATCAAAAAATAAAAAAAATTATAAATGAAATTACAGGAGATATAACTATACATGCATATCCCATTGATCGGGATGAAGCAACAGAACTCGGTCTTAAAATAGATACGCCAAAAACTTCGGTTGAACAACTTATCTGGCAGCTATATGAGGGGTATGCTGTACCAATGAAACTTAATCAACCTTTTCATGCTACCGAGCTTCTTGACGGTAAGGAAATGGTTGAGATTCGGCATGTTGGAGCGTTTATTGAAAGTTTGGATTTTTCGCATCAATTTATTTTTACCGGAAAAGTTCAAAAAACTATTCGCAACAATCAAACTGCAATTGATATGAATATCGAATCTCAAATATGGACTGAGTTATAACATTATATGGACAATACATACCAACAAAATAAAATAGTTACTGCTGAAAATGCTTCAACAGTAGACGATTTTGTAAAGGTTTATCCTTCGCAAATGACACCATCAGGTGAGTGGTACTTTTACTGGCCTATTCCAGAAAATCTTTTTAATGAACAAGGTTCGGCACATGCATTACCGCGAAGACTTATCGATCCTTTATTCGGCAGTGAAGAGCTAAATCAGGGATTACTAGAAATGGCTACTGCTGCTCCTTCTATAGAACAAGTGTGGGAAATAACCAAGAAGCTACCATCATTAGCAAGACTCCTCTCTGAGGAAAGAGATAATGAATAAATGTCAAGATATTTTCTTGAGACAAGTGCATTTATTAAACGCTATAAAAATGAAGCTGGCTCTAACGTCGTAAATAAACTATTTGTCACCAAATGTGAATTATTTTATTTAAACCTTGCGATCATTGAGATACGTAAGGTTTTCTATCGCTTATGGAAATACCCACTCCAACAGGATCTCCAAATCACAACGGAAGAATTTAATACCCTTACTGTTAGATTTACCACCGATATCCTAAATATGAATCGGATTGAATTCACAGTGGAGATGATTGAACAAGCGACTTCTATTCTTGAAAGAGCATGGATCCCTAACATTTTTGATTTAGTACAACTCTCATCGTACTTGATTGCCAAGCAAGTATATCCTGATATGATTTTTGTTTGTTCAGATGAACGTTCAAAATTAATAGAAGGTGTTAAACAATTTGTTAGAGAGGAATACATAATTGTTCCTTGAAGTATTTCATATAAAATCTAAATCAATGAAAATTGGTGGATTAATCCACGAAAGGAATCAATATTTCACCGTATACAAAGTAATTCATATATCGATGCATTCATTGTATGAAAAAGAAAACTACTCAAACGTCTTATCTGGAAGTAAATTTTAAGAAAATAGATAAAAACTAAGTTTTTATGAATCTTCTATGGGTCTAACTATTCACTACAGTGGAAAGTTTAGCAGGAACGCTTCGCTATCAGAAATGATAGAAGAAGTGTGTGATATTGCTGAAATCTATAATTGGAATTATAACATATTTGAAACCGAATTCCTGAAGGGTGGAGACGATGAAGATTATTTAGAGGACAAAATTTATGGTATATCTTTTACTCCACCCGAATGTGAAACAGTTAACTTATGCTTTTTATCGAATAGAAGAATGAGCAGTATAGCGAACCTGAAATTTTTTGGTAAATCTGTAAAAGAATCTGAAAAACCTTATCTATATATGCTTTCGACCAAAACTCAATTTGCTGGAATCAATATTCACAAACTGATAATTCATTTATTCAGGTATCTAAACGCAAAATATTTTGAAGAACTCAAAGTTATCGATGAGGGGCAATACTGGGAAACAGGCGATGAAAAACTTTTGGAAGATAATTTTAGGCGGTACAATGAAGTTTTGAATTTAGTCGGGTCAGCTTTAGAGAATATTCCTATGAAATCAACCGAAACTTTCGAGGAGTATTTTGAACGAATCTTAAAAATAATTAAGCAAAAACGTAATCAATAATAGTTTCACTTTACTTATTACTAAAAAGTCATAATAAAATTTTTTGTTTTTTTACAACCTCGGCCGCCTCTTATGAAACTCCGTTGTTTCCTGATACTTCTTTGCAACTGCTAAAACATCGGCTTCGCCGAATAACTTACCTACGAAACTTATACTTGTCGGACTTCCCTTTTCATTGAATCCATTTGGAACAACAACAGATGGATGACCAGTAAGATTCGTCAACAGCAGACTGCTTCCACCAAAAGTTGGTACGACATAGACATCTATTTCATCAAATATTTTTTGCATTTCATTAATTAAAAGTGTGCGTACTCTATTTGCCTGTATATACTCAACTGCCGGAATAAACCGATGCGCCCGCAGTACATTCGGCCAGGAGTTTTTGATTTGTCGGACTAACTCATCTTCCCTCCCGCTTCTAATCAGTTCATCGAATGCAGCAGATGCTTCGGTACTTAAAATAAAACTCAGATCGCTCACCGGTAAATTCGGCAGCTCGATTGGTTTAAGTTCGGCGCCAAGTGATTTCAAAACTCTAAGCACTTCATCATCAGATTCTTTTTGCTCACGCTCTTTATCAAATTCGCTTTTAACAAAACCGATCTTAATCTTTTTAAGATTTGATTTTGAATCATAATTGAAAGGCGCATCATAAACTGTTGGGTCAACATTATCCGGTCCATAAATAGCATTGAAAACAATGGCGCAATCTTCAGCATTCCTGCAAATCGGACCGATCTTATCCATTGACCAGCTTAAAGCCATAGCACCAACTCTGCTCACTCTTCCATAAGTTGGACGCAAGCCAGTCACTCCGCATCTTGTCGCAGGAGAAATTATCGATCCCCAAGTTTCTGTTCCGATTGCGAAAGGGATCAATCCAGCAGCAGTTGCAGAAGCAGAACCGGCGGATGAACCGCTTGAACCCTGTTCCAGATTCCACGGATTGCGAGTGTAACCTCCAAACCAGGTTTCTCCCCAAGCTAATTCGCCCATACTTAACTTTGCAACAAGCACCGCACCGGCTTTTTCCAACCGTTTAACGACTTCAGCATCTGCATCGATTAATTGCTCTTTGTATGGTGGTGCACCCCAAGTTGTTTTATATTTTTTTGTTGAGAAGAGGTCTTTTATACCATAAGGAATTCCATGAAGAAGTCCTCTATACTTTCCTCTCGCTATTTCTTCATCAGCTCGTTTCGCTTGTGCCAATGCTAAATCTTCAGTGAGAGTAACAATACATTCAAGCTTTGGCCCGATTCTTTTCAGCCTGTTTAGGTACATCTCGGTAAGTTCTAAGGATGTTACGAGACGATTTCTAATCATGTAAGACAATTCTGGAATTGAACAGAACGCAGCATCTTCCAGATTTTTCGGTCTTGTTGTTCTTACCGGTTCAACTTTGAATGGAATTCTTTTCTTTTCAAAAGAAAAGTTTGGCGGGATTGGATTGAAGAGCAATGCAGGCATCACACTGTTATTCAATTTAATCTCACGAAGCTTTTGAAAGCTTTTCAAATTATCCCGAAGCTCATCGAGCATGGAATCCCGTTTCGCTTCATTAAATTTCAATCCAAAAAGTTTTTCAGCCTGCTCGACCGTTGAAATAGTTATTTCATCATTTTCACTTATAAGAAATCCAGTGAGAAGTGTGAATATTATGAGCAGCATTAATACGATTGGATTTACTCTTAAAGATTTCATAACTATTCCTTTCAAGTTGTTGGTCCAACATAAATTATTCATCTCTTTTTATCAAAGCTGATTTTGGATCGGAGCGGAAATTACTCAACTCAGATTTACACTTACTCTACAATGCTTGTTTTACACAGATTATAAATTTAATCTCTGAAAAAAAATTAGTAACTTCGCTTCGAAAATTCTTTTATAAACATGATACTAAAATACGATTGCAAACACTTTCCAGGCGATAGACCTTGTACATTCCATAAGTCAGAAGGTATTAAATGTGATTCGTGCCCTCATTACGATCCGGTAGGATTCAAAATTCTTATTATAAAATTAGATGCTATCGGAGATGTGCTGCGTACGACTTCAATTCTTCAGGGCTTAAAAGAAAAACATCCAAATTCTGGAATAACCTGGCTGACGAGAAGCAGTGCAGTTCAGCTTTTTGTGAATAATCCATTTGTAGATAAAATACTTGTGCTAGAAAGTTTCGAAACAAATTATTTCTTATCTGCTGAGAATTTTAATATCGTTCTAAATTTGGATCCTTCTCCCGTCAGTTCAGCAATTTGCACCAAAGCTAATGGTTATGAAAAGCTCGGTTTCGGACTTGATGAAAAAGGAAAGGTCGTCGCACTAAATGATGAAGCGTTAGAGTGGTTCGAGATGGGAGCTTTTGACGACATTAAAAAGAAAAATACTAAAACCTATCAATCCATCATTCAAAATATCGCCAGGCTCAACTCAAATAAGTATGATATCATTTTAAAGCTTACTGATGATGAATTGAGGTTCGGCGATAATTTCCAAAACAAAATAAAAATATTGCCCGGCAAAAAAATTATCGGGATGAACACAGGTGCGAGTCCGAGATGGCAGTACAAGCAGTGGACATATCACGGTTTTGAAAATCTTATCAAGAAGATCTTGGAAGAAACAGATTACTACGTCTTTCTTTATGGCGGACACTACGAAAAAGAAAGAAATCTGCGTTTGAGCTTAATCGATTACAACCGTGTGATTAATACCGGCACTGATAACTCTTTGCGTCAGTTCTTTTCATTACTGAATCTCTGCGACTTACTTGTTACCGGCGATACTTTGGCAATGCATGCAGCGACAGCATTAAATAAAAAAGTTATTGCTCTTTTCGGTCCTACTTCCTCCACCGAGATTGAAACATACGGCCGAATCACCAAAGTTACTTCTGAGCTTGACTGTCTTGGATGTTATAAAATGTCATGCGATTTCAATCCAAACTGCATGAGCAGTATATCGCACGTAACAGTTTTTAACGAACTTCAAAACTCTCTTTTCAATTCTTGATGCATTACGACCCTGTTAAAAATGTTTTTGCTTCTTTCATAAGAACAAGCCCGCTATTAAGAAAATTATTTTATAACATTTTGGATATAATGTTTCTGCGTTCCTGGTATGCGCGGAGAGAGATAAAGCTTGCAGTTCATGAAATTGAAAAAGATGAATTTTCTGTTTTCGATGCAGGAACAGGATTCGGTCAGTACTCCTATTTCATCGCCAAGAATTATCCGCGTGCTGAAATTCACGCCATTGATGTTAAGGATGACTACATTATTGACTGCAAAGAATTTTTCAAGAAACAAAAATTAAACAGAGTCTCATTCGCTATTGAAGACCTGACAAAGATTGAGCATGAAAACAAATTCGATCTGATCATCTGTATTGATGTGATGGAACACATCGAAGACGATCTTAAAGTTTTCAAAAACTTCTATACGTCGTTAAAACCAAACGGCATAGTTATAATTAATACTCCTTCAGTTTTCGGCGGGAGCGACGTTCATTCATACGAAGATGAAAGCTTTATCGGCGAGCATTTCCGTGAGGGTTACTCGAAAGAGGATTTCACACAGAAACTTGAATCTGTTGGCTTCAAGATGAGAAAGTTAAATTACACATACGGCTTTTGGGGAGACAAAGCCTGGCGGCTTGGGATAAAAATTCCTATACTGATCGTAAACTTTTCTAAACTGCTGATTTTGATACTGCCGATCTATTATCTCCTCACATTCCCTTTCACGTTAGTAATGATGTATTTCGATTATAAGAGTAACGTAAAAGTCGGCACCGGCATAATTGTCTCTGCAGTAAAATCCAATTAATATAAGACAAAGTATGAGTAAAAAATTTCACAAGAAGCATAGCAAGCAGAAAGAAATCACTAAAAAAGAAAAAACGCCTCTCTTCTTCTCAAAAACATTAAACAGCAAACAAGCTTTACTGTTCAAAATAGGAATTGTGCTTCTTTCAGTTATCGTTGGAATTTGGTACGTTTTATATGCTTACAATCAAAACCTCAATTTCGGATTTACTCTCGATGATCCATGGATTCATCTTACGTTTGCGAAGAATTTAATTGAGTATGGTGCTTATTCTTATTTCAAGAATGAAGTCATTACATCAGGCTCGACTTCGCCGCTTTACACGGTTCTTTTGGCGATATTCTATCTCATAATCAAAAATGAATTCATTTTAAGCTACTTTCTTGGAATTTCATTCTTGGCACTAACGGTTTATTTTACTTATAAAATTGTGGAGCTAGATTTTCCGACAAAAACAATCTTAGCAATTTCTGCCGCTGTATTGATAGCGATCCAGCCAAAATTGAACTTGATCTCTATTTCAGGAATGGAAACGACTATGTTCATCTTTTTTGTTGCTGCATCAATTTATTTTTATAGAAAGATGAATGCAGTTCTCACAGGTATATTTTTGGGCTTGAGTGTTTGGGCTCGTCCTGAAGGATTGCTCCTCTGGATTGCAATTACAATCGATTATCTTTACAGATTCTTTGTTGTCAATAAATCTGTTAAGGACGTGAATGCAATTCAGCTTTTCAGTAAACAACAGCTTGTAAAAATTCTGTTAATCGGATTGGGATTGGTTGGATCTTATTTCATTTTTAATTTAATACTTTCAGGTTCGCTGCTGCCGAATTCTTATTCAGCTAAAATAGAATATTACTTCGGCTCGAACAGAGAAAATTTTCTAAAGCGTGACGTGATCGACTACTTTTCATCGGGTGAATTTGTCTTGATAGGTGTAACATTCTGTTTAGGGATTATCAGTCTTATCACGAACGTATATAAGCGAAGATATAATCCAATTTTAATTTTCATATTATTCACAATCGGATTGATTGCGGTTTATTACATTAAGCTCCCATTCGCTCATCGTTTTGGTAGGTATTTAATGCCCGTTATCCCGCTGATGATTCTAACAGCACTTTACACATTAGCTGCTCTCCTCGAGTACATTCAAAATCGCGCAAAGTCAGACCAAAGTTTTGGATTGAATTTTTTATTCGCTCTCTTCATCGGAGTTACTTTCTTTTTCAGTATCGACGAGAATACGAAATACATGGACGAAACTAGCGAAGTTTGGAAATATCATGACGTCCGTCATGTTGCAATTGCCAACTGGTTGAAAAATAATACTCCGCAAGATGCTATAATTGCAACTCACGATATCGGTGCGCTCGCATTTTATTCTGATAGAAAAATTATCGATATGGTAGGTCTTGTAAATCCGGAAGTCATCTCTCATCTCAATGAAAATAATCTCACTGATTACATGCGAAAATATTTCACCGCAAATAACGTTTCTTATTTTGCATCGATCAGAAATTGGTTTGAAGCTGTCAATCAAACTCCAGTCTACATCCCGATTGATGAGTTTGAATATTTCGAAGTTTTCCGATTCGAACCAGAAAAATTACATTTCCATCCAAAGGAAGTTTCATTCTTGAATGAACAAGCTGTTTATTACTTGCAAAACAATCAACCCAAGAATGCTGTGCAGGTGCTTAAAAGATCGATTTCGATTGATCCCCAATCGTCTCGCACGCATTTTCTCCTTGGCAGTGCTTACGAATTATTGCGGGAAAACAGTAGTGCAGAAAAAGAATTTCGGAGAACGTTAGAACTTTTCCCTGAATCATCTGATGGGCTGTATGGTTTAGGAAAAATCTCCTTCAACCGAGGTGATTTTGAAAATGCAAAAAAGTATGTGACTGAATGTCTTGAACTTAATTCCAATTATGCACCTGCAATGCAGTTAATGGTAATTATTCTTGAAGATGTGGAAAATAATCCAACCGCTGCACTTCCTCTCCGACAGAAATTATCTGAACTGCTGGAAAAACGCTGATCTTGTTATTGTTTTTGCTCCGTG
>CAZNDS010000103.1:0-9703 GCA_964571865.1 uncultured Ignavibacteriaceae bacterium
TATTTTTGTTTTACAATGATCAACATAAAAACTGACCCAATGCGGAAAACAGGAGAGACAGTCTTAATTTCAAAGTAGAATCCCACAATTAAAATCAGAAAGAACCTAATTTTTCTTTCATAGCTTTGCTAACATCAAAAGAAATTTCACTTCGAATTACAAATTTTCCTACTGCAAATGTTTTGTTACTCTTTTCGGTCCCGGCGTAAGCTAATGCATATTTCGATGCAGATTCCACATTATCAAATTCTAATATGATAACTGTCTCATCATTTATTTTTAACATCTTCCCCTCTAGGCAATTTTGAATTGCTAAAATTGGATAATCCATAACTTCACTTATTGAAAAATCATACCCGCGAAGAAATTCAAGCATATCTGAAATTGAAGTTCCATCTTGAATCGATTTTTTCCCGCAGTAACTGAAAATCATTGATAATAATATAAACACGATATAATTCTTTAGCTGAGTTTTCATAAAAACTTCCTTTAATTTTCTTATTTTGTTTTCCAAAGTTTGAGAATATTCATGCAGCTCGAAAATTATTCATATAAAAATAATAATCTATTTTGTGAAAAAGTTAGTTTAAATTCAATCGCAGCAGAGGTTGGTACTCCGTTCTATGTTTACAGTAAAAAATCATGTGTTGACAGATTACATGAATTTGAAACTTCATTTAAAGATTTAGATCACAAGATCTTTTATGCAGTAAAATCAAATTCTAATCTCAATATAATGAAACTCCTTTACAGCGCGGGTGCAGGTTTAGATGTGAACTCGGGCGGTGAGTTGTATCGTGCATTAAAGATTGGGGCTGATCCAAAAAATTTACTTTTTACCGGAGCCGGGAAAACTGAAGACGAAATCTTAATGGGACTGCGAAGCAATATTTTTCTATTCAAAGCCGAATCAATCCAAGAGATTGAATTGATGAACAGACTCGCTGCGGCAGAAAAAAAGAAAGCACGAATTGCAATCCGAATAAATCCCAACGTCGATCCGAAAACTCATCCATACATTACTACAGGGCTTTACGAAAGCAAATTCGGAATTGATGAGCAAGCTGCTCTGGAGACATTTAAGCTTGCTGACACTCTTCCAAACATTGAAGTTGTTGGAATCGATATGCATCTAGGCTCACAAATTACTCAACTTTCGGTTTACCAAGATGCAATAATAATTATGAATAAACTCATTGAAAAGATTCGCGAAGCTGGAATTCAGATAACACACTTTGATATAGGCGGGGGATTTGGTGTACAATACAAAGCTGAATACGCGCCTTCAGCAAGAGAATTTTCCGAAGGAATTCTATCTCTATTAAAAAAATCTAATTGCAAGATTTTTATGGAGCCAGGCAGATATTTAACGGCTGACTCCGGTGCGTTAGTTTCAAAAGTTTTATATACGAAGGAACATCGTGAAAAAAATTTTCTGATCATTGATGCTGCGATGAATGATCTGCTGCGGCCTGCACTATACCGCGCTTATCATCATATTTTACCTGTCGAACAATCGAATGAAGAGCCCTTAAAATATGATATCGTTGGACCTGTATGTGAAACTGGAGATTTTCTTGCATTAGACCGCCCGATGCCAAAACTCAAACAAGGTAATTTAATTTCAATCATGTCGTGCGGTGCATATAGCTCTGTTATGTCATCGAATTACAATTCGAGAAGACGAGTTCCTGAAGTAATAGTTGATGACGACAAATTTTACGTCGCAAGATTTAGAGAAAGTTATGATGATCTTTTCAAAAACGAAACGATAATCGACGAATTGTTCGTAAAACCTGATTAAAGAAACTTTATCGTATTGACAGTTGTTTAATCTTTCCAAAAAAATAGGAGCAATAATGCTTAAGTATCTTATCGCAGTATTTTTAACTTTTCAATTAACCAACTGTGCTATTGGCGATGACAAGAAGGAAAAATCTCCCGCTGAAGAAACTATGAAAGTTGAAAATTTTTCGCTTCCAGATGTGGATGGAAATATTCATTCACTCACCGACTTCAAAGACTCAAAGGCGTTAGTCTTGATGTTTATTGCAACTCAATGTCCAATCTCTAATGATTATAATGAACGTATGGTAAAGCTTGTGTCTGATTATAGTGCAAATGGAATTTCATTCAATGGAATAAATTCCAATAAACAGGAATCAGTCGATGAAATTCGTGACCACAGTCAAAAGAACAAGTTCAATTTTCTCGTACTTAAAGATGCAAACAATGTCATTGCGGATAAAGTCCACGCAAGCGTGACTCCTGAGATTTACGTTTTAAATTCTGATTTTGAAGTCCTATATCATGGCAGGATCGATGATTCACGCCGTGAAAGCGAAGTTAAAACTCAGGATTTAAGGAACGCTCTCGATAACATTCTTAACAATGAGGAGATAAAAGTAACTAAAACAAAAGCATTCGGATGCACAATTAAAAGGATTTCAAAATGAAAGTTGTAAATTTAATTTTATTTTTAACATTTGCATTTGCGGTGAACTTTGGATTTTCTTCTGGAAAAAAGTCGGATTCACATTCCGTTTACCAGGTTGAAAAAATCGATCAAACTTTGCTCGAAAAAATAATAAAAAATCGTAACGGCAAAGTATTATTTCTAAATGTTTGGGCAACTTGGTGCGCGCCCTGCAAAGAAGAATTCCCTGACCTTGTGAAACTTGCTGACAAATACAAAAATTTGAAAGTTGATTTTATCGGATTAAGTGTCGATTATCCTGATGAAGTTGATTCTAAAATTATTCCATTCCTAAAAAAGAATAAGGCGAATTTTAAAATATATGTTAATGACTTTGATGATGTCGAGGACTTAATAAACTTTCTAAATAAAAAGTGGAATGGCGCAATACCTGCAACTTTTATTTTCGATAAGACAGGAAAACAACAGAAGTACATCCTTGGCATGAGAGATTTTGATGAGTTTGACAAAGAACTTAATGAAGTATTAAGTAAATCTTCTAAATGAAATCAAGTCGAAGAAGATTCTTAAAGCAAGTTTCAATTACCGCCGCGGGGTCTTCTCTCATTCCCATTTCTCTAAATAATGCAATCGCAGTTGATGGAATTGATCGAACGCTCCCTCTTCTCAAACCAAAAAGGTTAAAACCGAAAAGCCGAATTGGGATAATTGCACCGGCAAGCTTTATTTCGCGTGAAGAATTGGACGATATCACTGAACTATTAAGCTCTTTCGGATATGAAGGTATTCCCGCGGAAAATGTTTTAAATAAATTTGGTTATCTCGGCGGAACGGATAATGATCGAGTAAGTGACATTCACGCAATGTTTTCAAGAAATGATATTGACGCAATTCTCTGTGCACGAGGAGGTTATGGGACTCCACGAATACTTCCTTACCTGGACTATACACTAATAAGAAAAAATCCGAAAATCATAATTGGATACAGCGACATTACTTCACTCCTGATTGCGATATATTTGAAATCTAGGATCGTAACTTTTCACGGACCTGTCGGCATTTCGACTTTCAATGAATTTTCACTTAAATATTTCAACGAAATTCTTGTTGAAGGAAAAGAATTGATTAAAATGCCATCTCCGAATAAGCTTCCGCCGAATAAAGATGATTTCAATTCCATTCCCGAAGTATTAAAAATCATTCCAGGTAAAATTGAAGGAGAATTGATTGGTGGAAATCTTTCCTTATTAGTTACACATTTTGGAACCGAATTCGATCTCGATCTCAAAAACAAAGTTCTATTCATCGAAGAAGTTGGAGAAGAACCTTACAGGATTGACAGAATGCTCACGCAACTTATTAACTCAGGAAAATTGAAAGAGTGTGCTGGAATTGCTATGGGTGTATTTTCTAATTGTGAACAGAAAAAAGTAAATCCGAGTTTTAATATATCGTTCAATCTTCGTGAAGTTCTTATCGACCGCTTAAGTTATCTGAATATTCCGATTGTTTATGGTTTATCATTTGGTCACATTAAAGACAAATTCACTCTGCCAATTGGCGTTCGTGCTTTGCTTGACGTTGATAATGCAACCCTGACTTTGCTTGAAGCTTCAGTTTTATAAATCTGAAATTGAACCTCGTCCGAAATTCAGCAATCTTTCGATGAAAGAAGTATTTATATTCCGATAATTCAAAAGTCCGTGAAGTTACCTGACTTCTTAGTGACTATTTAAGAGTAGAAACTTACATTCTATTTTTCTAATTTTACTCAAAGATGAATGGTGTTAAGATGAGTACGATTAAGTTCAAAACAAAACTAAGAACAAATATAATTAAGCTTGAAAACCCAGGAGATTTACTTGGGAAAGATGTCGAAGTAAGTGTTACTGAGATTAATTCTGCAAAAACTGTGAAAAAAGAGTGGACGGTGCTTGGCAGCCTTTCTTTGAAAGGAGATCTGGATGACAAAAATGTAAGAGACCTGGTATATGAATAATGTCTTTGTGGATACTAACATATTTATCTACTCCTTAGATTGTGATTCAATATATAATACGCGAGCGAGAAAAATTTTGGAGAGTCAAGAATTTAATTTATTTACATCAAGTAAAAACATATCCGAATTATTTGCTGTTGGCACTAAATATAAATTCGATAGTGAAGTATTAGATAAATTCTATTACGAAATCAAACGGAATATAAACATCCTATTTCCAATTTTTCACAGTCTCTCCATATTTGAACTTCTGATCCAAAAATATAAACCTATTGGTAATAGCGTTTTTGATATGGAATTAATCTCTGTGATGCTAATGAACAAAATTAATCATATAGCTACATTTAACAATAAAGATTTTGAAAATATTCAAGAGGTTTCGATTATTCAAGTAGTTGAATAACATGAACTCAAAATTTGCCGAAATAGTTTTTCCTCTCCCCTTTGAGAAATCATTTCATTATAAAATTCCAGACGAGTTAACAGATTTCGCTAAAATTGGAGTCCGAGCAGTAGCACCGTTTGGCAAACGAATTCTTACTGGATTCATTATCAATATAACAGACAAAATTGATATTGAGCTAAAAAACATAAAATCTATTGAAGATATATTAGATTCAAAGCCCATCTTTGATGAAAATCTTTTTAAGTTCTCCAAATGGATTGCAGAATATTATTTTGCTTCGCTTGGTGAAGTATTAAAAGCGGCTGTACCGTATGGCTCAGATGTTGAAAGTAAAAAATCCATTGTCGCCGATTCTGAACCGATCTTGGCAGAATTAGAAAATCTAAAAGACAAAAATTCAAATTATTCTAAGCTGTTACACATAATTTCGGCAAAGAATGAGTTCTCATTAAACGAATTAAAAAAGAAATTTAAAGCAGGTGGAGGGAAAAACTTAAATTATAATCTGAACAAAGCTGAAGAAAAAGGGTTGTGTACTGTTTTTGTCGAAAAACAAAAACCTAAAGTCGGCATAAAAATAGAGGATTTAATCGAACTAAAAAGAATGTCGGTTGAAGAATTCTCAACCATTCTTTCTGCGATTGAAAAACGAGCACCAAAACAAGTCGATGTTCTTGTGACTCTTTACACATCAAAAGAAAAGTCGATGTTTCAAAAGGAATTGCTCGAAAAGACGAAAGCATCCGCACAAATACTCAAGGCACTGGCAAAGAAAAAGCTCATCACAAGTAAAGAGATCGAGATTAAACGCGAGTACATCGAAAGCTATGAAGAAGAGAAAAAAAGTCTAATCCTAACCGATGAACAGCAAAATGCTTTTAATATCATAAAAGAGGCGATCGACAGTGACATTTTCAAAACATTTCTTTTGCACGGAGTCACAGCAAGCGGAAAAACTCAAGTTTACCTCGAACTAATAAACGAGGTGCTCAATAAAGGTAAGACGGCGATCTACCTCGTTCCGGAAATCTCCTTAACGCCTCAAGTCATAAGGAGAATAAAAAATTATTTTGGCGAACAGGTCGGCGTTCTTCACAGCCGTTTATCGCTCGGCGAGAGATTCGATGAATGGCGTGCAATCATCAATCAAGAATATAAAATCGTGGTCGGACCCCGTTCGGCAATTTTTGCCCCGTTGAAAAATGTCGGACTTATAGTCGTTGACGAAGAGCACGATCATTCCTATAAACAAAATGAATCGGTCCCATTTTATAATGCAAGGGATGCTGCTGTCGTCCGGAGTTCAATTGAAAATGCAATTGTAATTCTTGGTTCGGCGACTCCTTCGATGGAGAGCTATTTCAATTCACGGCAAAAAAAATACACGTTGATCGAACTGAAAAAAAGAATAGATGATGCAATCCTACCAGCAATTTCATTCGTAAATCTCATTGAAGAGAAAAAAGAAGAGAGATTGCATGGAGTCTTTTCGCAGACGTTGATCGACCGCATTAAAGAAAAAATTGAAAAAAAAGAAAAAGTTATTTTACTCCAGAACCGCAGAGGATTCGCAACTTATATTATTTGTCCTGATTGCGGATACACAGAAACATGTAAAAATTGTTCGGTCACAATGACATATCATTTTTTCAGGAAGGAATATATCTGTCATTACTGCGGTTATTCAAAAAAAGAAGTGGAAGCTTGCCCAACTTGCGGCAGTCTTGAGATAAAATACAAAGGAGTTGGGACTCAACGGGTTGAAGATGAGCTGGAACAATTAATTCCTGGATTACGCATTGCCCGTATGGACTTCGATACAACGTCACAAAAAGGTTCGTTTAGCAAAATTCTTTCGGAGTTCGCTCAGGGGAATTACGACGTTCTGCTTGGAACTCAAATGGTTGCAAAAGGTTTGGATTTTCCCGATGTGACTATGGTTGGAGTAATTTCTACAGAGGCAAGTTTAATGTTTCCGGATTTTCGTTCAGCGGAAAGAACTTTTCAACTCCTTTCTCAAGTTGCTGGAAGATCGGGACGAAGCAAATTAAAAGGGGAAGTTGTTATTCAAACACTAAAACCGGAAAATTACGTTTTACAATTTGTGAGAAAGCACGACTTCAGCGGTTTCTATCTTCAGGAAATGCAGGAACGTCAATCAGCCCTCTATCCTCCGTTTTTTAAAATCGCTTTAATAGAATTTTGCGGTTTTAATCTTAATCAAGTACGAAAGAATGCTATAGATTTTTTCAAGCTTATAAAATTTGATAAGAATATCGTAACTGCATTAAGCCCAACACCGGCTGCAATTGCAAAATTAAACAATCGTTATCGCTATCACATAATCCTGAAAAGCAAAAGGGCATTAGACCAATCTGGAAGTTATTTACACAAAGTTGTGAGAGCTGCGGAGAAGGAATTCCTTCAAAAATTCAGAACTACAAATGTAAAACTTCTAATCGACATCGATCCGCTAAGCTTGATTTGAGTTTAGTCTTCAATGAAGATTTATCGTACTTCCGCCTATGAATTCTCTCAGCACAGAATCGCTTGGAACCGGTGAATCATCTTCAACGGGTTCTATAGCTTCTAAGAATTTTCGTGTTCTTTCAGCCCGTGTGTACGCATCAATTCTTAATGGATTGTCTTTATATTTTTTATCCCATTCTTTAAATCTTACTAAAAGCTTCGAACGGTAAAGCGGGATTTCGTAAGAGAGTGAAGTATTTATTATGTAATCCGCCGAGTTACAGTAAGGAAGAATATTTCTTTTTTCGGATGAACGAACATAATGCCAATGGAGTAATGTCTGTTCAGGTTTGTATGCACGATGTACGGAATCACGAAGCATACGGCGGATCAAACGAATATCAGTCCATTGAATGTATTGTCCTTCAGGCGTCTTCATTTGAAGAAGCGGCTCAAGGTAAAGCTTGAACTTCTGCGAAGCTGAAATCTCTCGGCTGAAATCCGGAAATAATCCATGAAGACTGTCAATCAAAAGAACTTCTCCTTCATGAAGTTTGATATTTGTTCGGTCTAAATATCTTTTCCCTTCCTTGAAATCGTAATATGGGATTTTAATTTCTTTACCTTCTGCTAAAAGCTTCAAATGTTCATTTATCATTTCAAGGTCTAATGCTTGAGGTGTTTCAAAATCATAGTCGCCGAATTCATCTTTAGGATGAAGCTCCAAATCAAAAAAGTAATTATCTACAATCAATGGAACGAATTTCATTCCTAATTTTTTTAATCTTTGTTCGAGTTTATAAGTAGTTGTAGTTTTTCCCGATGAAGATGGACCGCTCACCATTACCATTTTCAATTCATTTGCTCTTTCACTGATTAGATCGGCGGCAGTGTCAAGCTCTGTTTCGTAAAGGGACTCACATTCGTGCACGATGTGCGGGAAGTCGCCATTCTTGATACGCTTATTCACAGATTCAATAGTATGAAGATCATGCTGCACTGCCCAATCGAGCGAGCGCCAAACTTTCGCCCAGGGAATTACGTCCGAAGGTTTCGAGTAATGACGTGAATCCTCTCGCCTTCTTCGGGCGGCTTCTTCCCTGTATAAAATAAATTCCTTAGCAACTTTCGCATGACCATTTTCGATCAAAACTTTCTCGATAATATCTTGAATTTCTTCTACGTGAGGTTTGTAATTTTCTTCGAATGATTCATTCATCAGCTGAACGACTTTCTGAGCAAGCTCGGCAGCTTTGTCCTTATCACGCCCGCCAACAGAGACTGCTGCTCTGTAAATCACGTTTGCTATTCTTTCTTCATTAAAAGGGACTATTGCCCCGCTTCTCTTTATTACGAATTTGAACTTACTCAAAGCTTTTCTTCCTATTAATAATAATTAATGAGGACAAATTTACTTATGATCTTTTATTATTCAAATGAAACTTTTGTCTTCAAACAAAATTATTATTTTCTACTACTCATTCTGATGCAGAAATCACCCTCTCAAGTTCCAGATTTCAAGCTGATGATTTTCTTCAGCATCCAAAATATAACTGCCGCACCAATAACAAATATGATTAGAAAAGGTACCATCGAACTCCACTGAGTAATGACCGGCTCGCGATTCAAATCAACAATCTTTGCAATTGAAAAGTCCTGTACCCACTGTCTGCTCAAAGCATTAAAGGTCAGCACGAAAAATTGAAAAACGGCAATCAGCCAAGCAGCAGATTTAGTGAAGTTTTGTTTTTTAATCCACATAACTGCTAAAGGCGCCAGTGTTGATATACCACTTAAGATAAATAGTCCGTGCACTAACGGATCAGTTTTGACTGTGTCCAACAGTTCTCTTGATAATGTACCAAAGATGTACCAAGCAGCTGTAATTCCAGCCCACAACATTCCGAATAAATATAGCTTGAGAGAGAATCTTTTCACGGCAATTCTGTAATTTTCAGTTTCACTCTTAGCGAAAAAAACTGAGTCTATAATTAAATAAACAGACGTTGTCATTATTGATAAGCCGATCATAAACAGCCAGCGAGGGAGCAATGATGCATCCTGCAAATTCAATGCAAAACCTGTAACCGCTCCAGCAATGTTAGTCTGTTCATAAATCCTCAACCACTCGGTTTTATTTACCATGAGTGAAAAGTTATTTGCAAAGAGAAATCCAATCAGAATAAAAAACGCTGCACTAATCCAAACTGAAACTTTTCCAATCTTAGTTATATTATTATTCTTCACTTGGGTTGTGTAGATGTAAACTCCATAATAAGCAAACATCAATAGCACAATTACACTCAGCCAGGGCCAGGCAATCAAAATTCCGGTCGGATAGTAAAGTGAGTAATGAAGAGTTTGAATAAACAGTAAAGGAACAATTCCAAAA
>CAZNDS010000104.1:0-9349 GCA_964571865.1 uncultured Ignavibacteriaceae bacterium
TTAGTGGCAAAGAAAAATTTCGATTAAGAGTCAAATTCAACACAAGAGCCACAAAGACACTAAGACACAAAGCTGCTCTAAGAACTTTTTGGTCAGCCTCTACAATTAAAATATCTTGTTGAATACATGAAAAAATATTTTGCAATACTTTCGTTAAATCTAGAAAGATTCCATCGCGACATGCCGGGATGGAGTCTTTTACTTAATAATCATATGAAAAAATATAATATACTTATTCCGTTATTGTTATTATCAATTCTAATTATTTCCTGCTCGGAGTCTATAACCGGTTCTAAGGTTCAAAATATTCCGCCGGATACTCATATATTTCTGCATCCAGATTCCGGGAAGACGATAAGTCAGCAGAGCAGCAAGCTTAAAGTTCACTGGTGGGGAGACGATCCGGATGGTTTTGTTATCGGATATTTGATTTCCTGGGACCAAAAAAATTATGGATTCACTCCGCTAAACGATTCAACATTCTCGCTTGTGATCAGAGGTCTTGATACATCGTATATCTTCTCGGCTGCGGCAATTGACAATGCAGGAAATAAAAAATATGATCAAACTGTAGTTGTTAACGGAATTAATTACGGGGGCGAGCCGTTTACAGATTCAAACAAGAACGGAAAATGGGATGAGGGAGAACCATTCATTGACTTTGGTGCAATCGATCCAACGCCTGCAAATCTGACATTCCCGATAAAAAATTCTCCACCGATTGTTTCATTTCAGCAGAACAGTCACGTGCCGGATACGACATTCACAGTTGCATCCTTCGCATGGAACATTTCCGATGTTGATGGAAATGAAACAGTTCAAAAAGTTTACATAGCATTAAACGACACTTCGAGTTTTATTGAGCTTCCGGGCTCGCCAAGATTTGTAACCATTCGCGCCAAAGCTCCGTTTTCCGGATCATCAATTTCTGCAGATGTTTTCATCGGAACAACAATTGGCACCCCTTATGCAGCGAAACTGCCCAATCTTAAACTTGATGCTGAAAATGTGTTTTATGTAAAAGCTCTTGATATCGCCGGAACATACAGCCGCATGATCCAAATGCCTGATACAGGCAAGACTTGGTTCGTTAAAAAACAAAAGGGAAATATTTTAATAATTGATGATTACGGAGTGAACGATCAAGCTGCAAGTTTTTATAATTCAACGATGGACAGTATCAACTTAGGAATATTCAAAAATAAATTCGATGTCCTCGATATAAAATTTGGCAAGACTTCAACAACTCCGGGCGTTCTGCTGCCAAAATTTATTAATCCGACATTCACAGAAATGCTAAAGCTGTTCAAAGTTGTGATCTGGTATTCAGACAACGATCCCTCGCTGGAAATTGCACAATTAACAGTCCGCAATTATACGGAATCGGGTGGTAAAATCCTTCTATCAATGGTATTTCCGCAAACGTTTGATACACGCGGACTCAGCGATTTTCTGCCGATCGACAGCGTAAGTCCAATCCCGATTAACATTATTCCGAGGAATACTAAAATCAATTTAACAACAGATGGAACCTCGCTTGGTTATCCTGCAATGGCGATAGATAATTCCACCATTCCGGTTGCACGTATACGAACATTTTTCCCCAGTGATGCTGGAGCAAAGAGTCTTTATACATTGGGATTAACCGGAAATCCAATAATTGGTTTTAAGGACATTGATACAAAAAGGATATTTATTGGTCTCCCATTGCATAGATGTAACGGAGCCCCATCGAACACAAAAGAATTTCTAAGAAAAATTTTGATTGACGAGTTTGGAGTAACCCCATGAAAAAAATCATAACTCTTGTTTTATTGCTAATGTTCTCTGCAACCCTCTCGATTGCTCAAGAAAGGGCAACGCTGTCAGGAAAAATTACGGACGCAAAAACCGGCGAGACACTTCCTGCAGTCAATGTAATTATAAAAGGAACTTATTACGGCGCCGCCTCCGACATTAATGGAAATTACACTATAAGAAATATTAATCCCGGCTCATATACAGTTGAAGTTTCATTGATCGGGTATAAGCTTGTTCAATTCACTGGCGTGAAGATTGCGGAAGGGGAGAAGAAAGTCCTGAACGTCAAACTTGAAGAAACTGTTTTAACTCTTGATCGTGATGTTGTTGTCGTTGGCGAGAAACCAATGCTCGATGTAGAAGAGACTCAGAGCAAGAAGTTAATCACACGTGAAGATATTGAGGTCGCGTTAGTTGAAAATGTTAAAGATGTTGTCACTCAGCAGGCGGGCGTTGTGTATTCCGATAATGCAATTCACATTCGCGGCGGCAGAGCGTACGAGAATGCATTTTTGTTGGATGGTGTTTCGATACAAGATCCGTTATCCGGAACCGGATTCGGACTTCAATTGAGCGCATCATCAATTGAAGAAGTTGAAGTTATAACTGGCGGATATAATGCTGAATATGGACAGGCAACTTCCGGTGTTGTAAACGTCAGAACTAGAGAGGGGGGGAGTGAATATAAAGGATCGTTTAGCTGGAAAAGAGACAATCTCGGTTTTAATAAAAGCTCGTATTCAACTTTTAATTTAGATATAGTTGAAGCAAGCTTAAGCGGACCGGAGCCAATCACGAGTTATTTTTTGCCAGCAATAGGATTAGATATTCCTGGATCTGTGAGTTTGTTTGGAAATTTCTATATGGGTATCTCCGATGGAATAACTCAGGGATACATTAGAAATACTGCAAAACAATTGAACTCTTCGACATTTTTTGGGACTCGTTTTGCCCCACGTCAAGAAAACAGCTGGTTCTGGCTCGGCAAAGCGACATACAAAATAAGTCCGCTAATAAAATTATCTTATTCGTTTAATCAATCAGTGAACATAAATCAGAATTCGCAGTCGCTTCAAACGAATTTGGAATATGTCGAGCCAAGTCCGGGTTATCAGTATCCGTTTCAACACAATCTGGATAATGCAAACGTTTATACGCATAACAATCAATACCACATAATCTCTTATATTCATACTCTCAACGCAAAAACGTTTTACGAGATTAAAGTCTCACGCTATTTCACAAAACTTAGAGCAGATGCAAATGGTTTGGATTGGAAAGAATATAGAGAACCGAAGGACATCACTACGTTTCCGATCGAGTATTATAATCCGAACCGCGATACGATTGGAGTTATTCCCGGCGATGGTTTTTGGGATTATGGAAATCCATTCACATGGCACGACCATCATGTGGAAGAATATAGTATCCGTGGAGATGTAACCAGTCACTTCGACGAAAAAAATAAGTTCAAAGCTGGATTCGATTTTAGTTTTCGCGAAATGCAGTTAGTCGATATCTATAAACCATGGATCGGTGAGATGGGTTTGAACAATGATGTCTATAAAGTTTTTCCAGCCAATGGTGCGATCTATGCACAAGACAACATAAACTTCAGCGGAATGATCTTGAATTTCGGATTACGGCTTGATTACTGGTTTCCTGGTAAGTACGTTGATGACGCCGTAAACGATCCTGACGTGATCACAATCCCGGATGAGATCCGCCAGCGATACAAAAAAAACACATATTCGTTATTCGGCAGCAGATTCAAAGCTCGTGTCAGTCCGCGGCTTGGCATATCTCACCCAATTTCTGATAATCAAACTTTATTCTTCAGTTACGGTCATTTCAGCAAATGGCCCAAGCCGCAGTTTGTCTATGCAAAACTTAGTCCGCAAAGTGCAAAATCATCTTTCCAAAGATTTGGGAATCCGGATCTAAATCCTGAAACAACTGTCGCTTACGAGCTTGGAATCCGAAATCAATTTTCATCGGATGATGTGTTTACTCTTACCGCATACTACAAAGATATTTTCGATTACGTTGCGACTCGAACTGCTTATATTCAGAGTGCAAGATTAGGGACTGCAAGTTTTATAACTTACATTAATCAAGATTATGCTCGAAGCAGAGGAATCGAGGTCGAATATAAAAAACGAATTGGAAGATGGTTCACAGGTTCTGTTACAGGTGCATACTCAATTGCAACTGGCAAAAGCTCGAGTGCTGATGAAGGTGTTCTCGTCTTACGAGGTGATCTGGATGAAACAATAAAAGAAGAGTTCACTGTCTGGGATCGTCCCTTCCAAGCATCGGTGAATCTCAATTTCTTTGTCGAGCCTGGCAAGGCATTGTTTGGTTTTGGAAATGGCATTCTTGATAATTATAACCTGTACATGCGTGCATTTTATCAATCAGGTAAGAGATACACTCCGTACGTATTTTCTGGCAAGTATGATGTCGATAGTCGTCCGGAATATCTCGTTGATCGAAAAAACCGCTATGGAGGGATTGGTCAGGATTGGTTCTGGGTCGATCTGAATTTCGAAAAATATTTTTCCATTGGCGGGATGCGGCTTGCATTCACAATTGAGGTCAACAATTTATTGAACATGAAAAATTCTGCTATCATAAATCCGGTTACGGGTAAAGCGTATGAGTTAGGAGATCCTACTCCTCCCGGATGGAATGATCCATTTTATCCGGATTATCAAGCACCGCTTGATCCATATCCGTTCAATCCGGCAAGGTTTTTAACGAAACGAAACATCAAATTTGGACTCTCATTGAAGTTCTAAATCAAAGATTAAAAATGAAAATGCAAAATTACATATCAAAATTAAAAGTGATGGATGACTTTGAAGCTCTTCGTCATTCATTGATTGGATAGATGACTGATTGAGGTTCTATATCAAAAATTAAAAATGAAAATGCAAATCGACAGATCAAAAATAAAAATGATAAAATAGTTCAGCGTTTACGAGTTGCATGAGTATTTATATTCATTTAGTACCGGATGTATTCATTTTGAAGAATAAGAGTTGATACATTTTAATATTTACATTACAATTTTACTTTTTACATTTTAATATTTTATATGAAACACATAATAAACATATCATTAACGCTTCTGCTAGCTTACTCAATCAGTTATGGGCAGCTTCTTCCTGTGCTTGGCGGGCAGCGTGCTGGAATATCAACTGCACAATTCTTGAAAATTGGAGTTGGCGGAAGAGCATCAGCACTTGGAGAATCATTCGTCGCAATGGCAAACGATGCTTCTGCGTTGTATTGGAATCCTGCTGGTTTGGTGCAGTTTAACGAGCATCAAGTTTTCTTTTCGCATACGGATTGGGTAGTAGATATCAAACATCAATTTGCAGGTGCCGTTTATAAGTTGTCTGACGTAAGTGCTGTCGGAGTTTCATTCACAACTTTGCACATGGACGATATGAAAGTAACAACAGAAACTTTTCCTTTAGGAACGGGAGAATATTTTTCTTACGGCGACATTGCTGTCGGTTTAAGTTATGCTCACAAATTTACAGAGCAATTTAGTTTCGGTGCTACAGTTAAATACATGCACGAGACTTTGGACAAAATTTATATGAATGGTTTTATGGTTGATCTTGGAACTTACTACTGGACAGGGCTTGGAACTTCACGATTCGCGGTTGCAGTATCTAACTTTGGAAATCAAATTTCACCGAAGGGGGAAGTCTATCAGATTGATGGTACAAAAGTTTCGGAGTTTCAGGCTTTTTCTCCTCCAACGATGTTCAGAATTGGATTCGCTGTTGAACCAATCATGACGGATAATCATATTTTGACGACATCGATTCAGCTTAATCATCCGAATGATAATTCAGAAAATGTTGGATTTGGTGTTGAGTATAGTTTCAAAAATCTGTTTTTTGTTAGAGGGGGATACAAGCTTAATGTGAACGAACAAAATTTCACATTTGGTGTTGGAGTTAACGCTCCCATTTCTTTTGCGAAAACTTCGTTTGATTATGCATATGCAAACTTCAACCGATTAGGGAGTACGCATCGATTTTCAATATTGTTATTGCCAGTTTATATTTCATTAGCTGCGGCGATAAATTAGATCTGACAGAATTCTCAACTGGAAAAAAAATTGTGAATCCGAGCGACACATCTTACATCCAGCTTAAACCAATTTGGGAAGGATTCAACAATCCAACTGACATTCTAATTGGCAAAGAACCGTTCATTTATGTTGCCGATACTGATAATGATCGTGTAGTAATGCTCAAGATTACCGGTTGAATCTTTTTGTATGTGCGGAGTTTGATACAACAATTGGAGGTGAATCTAAAGTCTTTGGTGCATTGTACAAGATTGATATGTTCTCCTCCGGGAATCAAATTGCAACGGCACCAATTAAAAGATTGCTTCCTTCGACTTCAAGTCACTTCCAGAAAACTTTAAGAAGATACACGGGTGTTACAGTATTTTTTGATAATTCATATCTTATAACACGTGTTGGACCGGATAACTCAAGTCCAATCGATCCTGATAACGCAATATTGGAATTCACACAGCCTAAAAATCCGGATGGAACTTATCGAGACAGTTTGATGGGTCGATTACCAAACTTCGAAGCGAACGGAAGCGGATTGTTATCCATCAATCAACTTAGTGCGGTAACTTCTTTCAATAGAAAAAATAAAGAGATCGTTACAACTCAAATTGGAAATACAAGTTTCAAAGTCCAGTGGCTCAGATTTATTATTACAACAGATTACGCAGGATATGTAAGTAAATTCGATCCGAGTACTGAACCTGTGGACTTCTTAAAGCCAAATAAATTTGGAAGTCCGATGGATGTAACCGTTGATAATTCAAATAATATTTTTATCATTGACAGCAAGAGAGATAGTTTATTCAAGTTTAATCAATTCGGGACCGAGCAGCATTCGTTTGGCGGTCCATCAGTTTTTAAGAATCCAAAAGGTGCAGCGTTCCATGATCGAACGCTTTACATATGCGATTCAGGCAATAATCGAATTTTGAGATTTATCTTATCAACTGACACAAACTAAACATGCAAAAAAAGAAAGTAGAGAACTTAATGAAGAGAATATTTTATTCGATAACTATTGTTTTAATTTTATTTAATGTTTCATATTCACAATTCACACCTATTTCAGCACTGCGAAATAATGATTCAAACGGAGTTCCTGTTGACACCGGAAAAGTATTTACTGTAACAGGAATTGTATCTGTTGCGAACGAATTCAACAGCCCTTCATACATTCAAGATCACGATGCCGGGATTGCAGTTTATGCACGCGGCGCCGGACTTTTTTCCGCATCTGTTAAAATCGGAGATTCAGTTCGGGTTACAGGAACACTTGCTCATTGGAATGGATTGACACAGATTTATCCGACTTCGTTCGCGAGACTTGATTCACAAAAAACAGTCGGACCGCTTTTTCTTACGATAGCTGAAATTAAAGCACAAAACTGGAATGCCTATGAAGCTTATGAAGGAATGCTCGTCCGTGTTAATAATGTGACAGTTTCTGGTTCTGGAAATTGGAGAGGAAATATTAATTATACAATTAATGACGGAACGGGAACTACTCTGCTGAGAATTACGAATGGAACAACACTCGTTGGACAGCCGATCCCATCCGGTGCATTTGATGTTATTGCAGCACTCGGTGCTTTCAAAACTACTGCACCTTATGATGCAAGCAGCTATCAGCTTCTCCCAAGATTTATTGCAGATATAGTAACCGACAATAAACCATTAATTATTTTACCTGTTATTGCATCAAACATAACTCCAACTTCATTCAAAGTTTTTTACGAGACATTACGCGATGGCGATACTGAAGTGCGGTACGGCTTAACTACTTCGCTTGAAATGGGAATGTTGAAAGATGCCTCGCTAACAAAAAATCATTCAATTACAGTTAGTGGATTAAACCAACTGACAAAATATTATTTCAAAGTTTATTCAACTAACGCTGCTGGTACAAGCGAAGGTCCGCTTGGATCAGTTACAACAGCTTCGACTAATCCATCAACCGGTACGATCAACATTTACTTTAATACAACTGTCGACCAAACGGCAGCGATTCCGGGAAATGCCGCAAAAGGAAACGTTGTCTTAACCGATAAACTGTTAGAAAGAATTAACTCGGCATCGTATTCAATTGATATGGCTCTTTATAGTTTTTATAATCAAAATACAATCGTGAATGCACTGATTGCCGCAAGAAATCGCGGAGTAAAAGTTAGAATTGTTTATGACAAACGTACAACTCAAAACTCGATGCAATCCTTGATCAACGCAGGATTTTTAATAAGCAAACGTCCCAATATAAATGGACTCATGCACAATAAATTTTTCGTTTTTGACGGAAGAGATACAGAAGTAACTAACGACTGGGTATGGACTGGATCGTGGAATGTCTCAGGAGATGAAAGCGGCTGGATTAATAATGTAGTGGAAATAAATGATTATGCACTTGCTCAAGCTTATACAAAAGAATTTGAAGAAATGTGGGGAAGCAATACAGATTCACCCAATTCATCTGCTGCTAAGTTCGGTCCATTTAAATCGGATAATACACCGCACTTTTTTACAATCGGTGGAAGAGAAGTTCAGCTCTACTTTAGTCCGTCCGATCAGACGAATTCAAAAATTAAAAATACATTAGCCACAGCCGATTCAAGTTTATTCTTCGCGATTCTTTCATTTACGAGGAGCGATTTGGCAAATGAGATAGTTGCGAGAAAAAATAATGGAGCAATTGCAAGAGGAATTATCGATAACGTTAATGACTCCGGTTCTCAATATTTGTTTTTAAAATCAAACATTGAAGTGTTTGATTATAATCTCGGTGCAACTCTGCATCATAAGTATGGAATTGTTGATGCCTCATATCCAAGTTCAAATCCTTTCGTGATCACTGGCTCGCATAATTGGAGCAATGCTGCAGAAAATGACAACGATGAAAATACATTAATTATCAAAGACATTTTCATTGCAAATCAATTTATGCAGGAATTTAAAAGAAGATACAACGATCTTGGCGGAACGGGAACGTTTGTGGTGCCGACATATGTAAGTGTAGGGAATGAAAATGTTATCCCAACCGAAATTCGTCTTTACCAAAACTATCCAAATCCCTTTAATCCGGTAACGACGATTACCTTTACCATACCGAGAGAGAAATTCGTTTCTTTATCATTATTCAATTCGCTTGGTCAAAAGGTAAGAACACTTTTCGAGGGGGAAGCACAGGCAGGAAAAACCGTAATCGATTTCAAAGCTGATGGATTGCCAAGCGGTGTGTATTATTATCAAATTAATGCCGGAGATTTTCTTCAAACTAAAAAAATGATCCTGATGAAATAATCTCAAATCCGATAAGGAAAACAAAGAGAAACGTTTTCTATTTCGTCCCTCTGTCTGAGACTTACCAAAAAGTTCTTTGAGCAGCTTTGTGTCCGTCCGTTAGCTAACGAGTCTGTTGCAGTCCCGACAATGTCGGGATTGGTATTTTAG
>CAZNDS010000105.1:0-9336 GCA_964571865.1 uncultured Ignavibacteriaceae bacterium
AACTTTTAACTCAAGATAGTCTGATAACAATTAAAAAGGGAAATTTCAGGACGTTTGTTGCCTTCTACAAAAAAATATTCGAGAACTTGGAGGATAGTTATTACTTAGCTGGGTACGATAACATCGAAAACAATTACCCGATTCGAAATGAATTCTTTACTGCATCCTCTTTAGAAAATGATTTCACGAATAAATATGAAACAAAAGTTTTACTCAATCTAACTGAAAGTGCTTCTCCCAGTTTGGATGGCAGAATATTTTCGCATCAACTTAATCATGTTGATGGATCAAGAGCAGGCTTTGTTTATATAAATCGGCTTTCCAAGTCAGCGTTTATCGAAGATTTGAAAAAATTGTTTTCAAATTTTCAGCAGCTTTTATTCTTATTACTTATCGGAATTCTTTTCTACTCTTTAATTAGTGATTTTCAACATATCAATTCCAGACTTTCGAAGATTGCAGTCACAACAGCATTTATTTGGTTGATCCGGATTATCCTATTTTATTTCCAGTTTCCATCCAACTTCATTGAGAGTGAACTTTTTAATCCACTTTATTTCGCCTCGAGATTTGGATTCGGGATTGTCAAATCACCCGGCGAACTATTTATTACAGCTTCTGCTTTGTTAATCAACATGGTTTATGTTTTTATTCTATTCCGAAGGTGGTTAGTTGATCATTCTGATTTTTCAAAAAAATATTTTTCGAAAGCATTCATTACAATATTGGGAGTCCTCTGCTTGCTCGTTTTCCCACTCTTGCTTAGAGGATTTGGTGCAACCATACGGAGTTTTGTTTTTGATTCTTCGATAAAATATTTTGAGTCAGCATCTATTCTGCCAAGTCTTCCATTTCTTGTGATGCATATCAATGTATTTTTAACAAGTACGAGCATGATCCTTGGTTCGCTAATTCTTTTTAGTTTCATCTTTCGTGCTGTAAATCATTGGTATGAATTTAGAAATAAAGTCAATGTCTCTCTATTCTCAATAGGATTGGTTATAAGTGTGAGTGTAATATTTTTACTGATTGATGGAAGCGGGCAGTTTTCATTTTTCTTCCTTGTAGTATTTACTCTGCTGCTCGCCTTTTTCAGTTATCAATTTTTGCAAGCTAAATTACCTGCGAATTTTAATATTTTAATTTCAATCTTAGTTTTCTCTTCTCTTGTTGACATCTCAATGCTCTTTCAGAAAAACGATCTTCTTGAAAAAGAACTTCAAAGAAATCTTACTTTTGAATTAGTCAGGCCGCAAGATCAACTAACTAATTTTGTTTTGAACGAAACTCTGACAAGTCTTGGAAACAATGATGATCTCATTCAAGAGTTTTTGAAGCGTGATGACGAACAAAATTTTGACCTAACAGCATTTAAACTGTGGGTGAATAGTTTTCTTAGCAGCGAGGGAGTGAATTCAAATTTATTGTTACTGAATAAATTCGGAAATTTGCTCGGTTCATTCGGAGTAGGAATTGACAATACAGATTACTTTCAGAAATATTTCGATCCAAGGTTAATCTCACAGTTAACAATTTTTGTAAATCAAAATCAGTATCCTAATAATGTATTTGGTGTAATACCAATTCGTGATAATGGCAAAGCTCTCGGATTTGCCGCTCTAACGCTGGAAGTTCGTTCAAATCAAGGGATGGTTGCACAATTCAATCATTCAGGTACACCAAAAATATTCAAGAACATTCAGAGGGAACGAAATCCGATAGAACTCCTTCCTGATGCGGTGATCTATGCTTTTTGGAAAAATGAATTAGTGCGTGTGCGCGGAGATGATATACCTGAAAGACGTTCTCTTCCAAAAGAAATTACCGAAATACCAATAGAATCCAGCAGCCATGAGATTTGGACAAGTGAAAAATTCGGTAATCGATCTTATTCGACGTACTATCTTCTTTACGAGGAGAATGCTGTGGGAAAAATTATCGCTGTGAGTATCGAAAGGAAAAGTTTTCTATGGCACGTTTTCAATTTCTTCAGGTTAATTTTTATTCATTTTTTAATTACCATAACGGTTATTTTTTTAATTGCAGTAGTTTTATTTCTTAAGGGTTATCGTTTCAGTATTCGATTCAAAACGAAACTATTTGCCGGCTTGCTTATCGTAACAATAATTCCTTTAATTATATTAGCTTATTATAACCGGGAAAATTCTCTTGAAAGCTGGAATCAATCTACTCGAAACGAATTGCGAAAAGATCTTGATGTAATTGAAATTTATCTAAAAGACCTTTTTTCAAAAGGGATTTCTGCGACAAACTCAGGTGAATTAAATAGTATCTCGAAGAAACTTCAAGTTGATTTCAATGTCTATTTGAATGACAAGCTTTTCTATTCAACACAGAAAAAGCTTTACGACCTGAACTTTTTCCAGGCGGGAATGAGCTCCGAAATTTATAATGAATTATTCTTGAACGATAAATCATATTCATTTGATTTTGAATATGTTGGGGATTATAAATACTTAGTTGGATTCAAAAAATTTTCGTACGAGGGGCTGGGTCAAGTTCTCATTTCCAGCCCAACAATTTACCGTCAGGAAAAAATTCAAAAAGAGATAGCTCAAATCGATGCATTTATTTTCGGCGCGTATTCGTTCACGCTGATTCTAATTTTCATTTTTGGAAGTTTTATAGTTGAAAGAATTTCCAAACCTATAAGTGATTTAACGGAAGCTACAAAAAAAGTCTCACAAGGTGATCTTCAGGTTCAGCTTGCAACAAATGAAACAGGAGAAGTCGGAGATTTAATAGAAGCTTTTAATTCTATGATCGCAGACTTGGAAGAAAGCCGGAAAAACTTAGCTCAAGCAGAAAGGGAGTATGCTTGGAAAGAAATGGCAAAGCAAGTTGCTCATGAAATTAAAAATCCCCTTACGCCGATGAAGTTATCTTTACAGCATCTTCAAGTTCTTTATAAGGAGGACAAAAAAGAATTTGGAAAACTGTTTGGCAAAGTTTCCGTTAGCTTGGTTGAGCAAATAGAAGCATTAAATCGAATCACAAACGAGTTTTCTCACTTTGCACGAATGCCAAAGCGGAATATTGAAAAGTGCGATCTTTTAGAAATTATCAAAGAATCAATTTCACTGTTTGCATCGCAGTGTAAAATGGAATTTAATTTCGTTAAGGATGATCAGTTTTTTGTCAATGGCGACCGTGAAGAGATTAAGAGAATTTTTATTAATATTTTCAAAAACTCCATTCAAGCAAATAGCAGCACTGTTAAGGTAAATCTCTTTAAGGATGTGAAATATAATTTCATCAATATAGAGGATAATGGCCAAGGAATTTCACCAGAAAATATAATTAAGATTTTTGAACCAAATTTCTCCACTAAAAGCGAAGGGATGGGATTAGGATTGTCGCTGATAAAAAAAATAATTGACGAGATGGAGGGAACAATTGAAATCGAAAGCAAAGAGAATGCCGGGACGATAGTCAGAATAATTATTCCTACGTTTTCAGAATCACCAACCGAAGATTAGCACGTGGCACAGACCTTAAGCAGCCAGCAGAAAAAAGCATTACTAGTTGATCGGAACATTGCGCTAACAGCGAATGCAGGTTCGGGAAAAACTTTTATTTTATCAAAAAGGTTTTTAGAAACAGTTGTTTCAAAAAGTATTTCTGTAAATCAAATTGCTGCAATTACATTTACTGAAAAAGCTGCTAACGAACTGTTAGCAAAAATCTCAAATGACATTGATGAATTTCTATTAAGTGGAATTCCTGAAAAACTTCGACTAAAGATTCAAAAATTTCGTGAGCTAATTCTAACTGCAAAAATCTCTACAATCCATTCTTTTTGTTCAGACATTCTAAAGAAATACCCAATTGAAGCTGAGATCGACACACAATTCTCGATCATTGAAGATTCAGAGAAAAACGAATTAATTGCCTCCGCTGTCGATAAAGCTGTTAGAGACTTGTTGAACAAGAACCTGGTTAAAGATGTGCTTCGAATTTTTGGGAAGCAGCATCTTTTCGAGAAGCTTGAGAGAATGATTAATAAAAGATATTTAACCGAGAAGGTGTTAGATAATCTTTACAGCTATGACTTTGGACACTTCGATAGTAAAATTGATGAGCTGTACATAAAATATTTTGCTAGCGAATCCTCAAACAAAAGAATTCAAAATTTAGTCGGTCAACTAAAAAAAGTTGTGCCATTTATGACCGATTCCATGAGTGCTGATCTTTCGGATCTTGTCGCCCGTGTTGAAAAGAAATTTGAAGTTCATAACTTTCGAGAAGCATTTCTCCTTCTTTCAAGAATAAATCAGATTGTGTTCGTTAAAAATTGGGATGGTATACGAAAGAAATCTTTTATCAAGGGGAAGATCGATTGTACTGAGTTTGAAAACATTATCGAACAATTAATTATCGAGGTGGATTATTTTTCACCATTTTTCAATGAAGAGTATTATGACGAAAACTATGAAAAACAAAGATTTCTGCTAACAAAAGTGATCATCGAAATTTATAACTCAGCCATTCAGAAATATGAGAGTGAAAAGAATAAACTTGGATTTTTGGATTATGATGATCTTCTGATAAAAACTGATCAACTCTTGAATAATGAACTTGTTAAAAAAGAAATTTCAAAATCCCTAAAGTATATATTGGTAGATGAGTTTCAAGATACGGATCAACTTCAGTATTCGATATTAAAAAAAATTACAAATGATTTTGATGAAGAACATTTTCTATTCATAGTTGGAGATGAAAAACAAAGCATTTACGGTTTTAGGAACGCTGACATTAAAGTCTTTCAAAATGCAAAGAGTGAAATATCTAATTCAAATTCGCTGATTGAAGAGTTTGATTTCTATGACGAAAAAATTGGATTAATGAAAAGTGAAACTTCCGGAATCATCACTCTGCCAGAAAACTATCGTTTGCTGCCGAACTTAATTGCATTTAATAATTATATCTTCAAATCATTTATGAAAGAGAATATTGATTTGAGTGCCGTGAATTTTGATGGAGAGGTTTCATATTCTGAGTTAGTGCATGCACGAAATAATAATGCGAATGGAGTAGTTGAGCTTATTATCAGTGACAATACAATCGAGGATGAAGTTGAAAAGTTGGCAGATAAGATCGAATGGCTCGTCAATAGCGGATATAAGATATTCAAGAAGTATGAAAATGCGAATTCTGAACGAGAGCATCCCGTTGATTATCGAGACATAGGTATCTTATTTCGTGAAAAATCATTTTTTAAAAAGTTTGAGCGTGAATTTGCAAAGAGAAAAATCCCATATACTATTACCGGAGGAAAAGGTTATTATCAAACTGAAGAAATAACAGATTGGATTCAATATTTTAAATTTTTATCAGATTCAAAAAATGATGTTGCCTTGGCAGCCGTGCTAAGATCACCGTTTTATTCTCTCAGCGATAATGAATTATTTGAGCTTTGTGAAAATCAAAATGGTGAAAGTCTATTTGAAAAATTTTTCGTGCACGTTAAAGGTCCCAATAACAGAGAGGTTTTTAAAGTTTATGATTTATTAAATAGGCACTTAAGCTTCGCTGGCAGAACTACAATACCAAACCTAATTCAGTTCATATTAAAAGATACAGGTTATTCAGGCGTAATTGCATCTGAACAAAGGGGGAATCAAATCAGTGCAAATGTCTTGAAACTTCTTGATAATGCAAGGGAATTTGAAGCAAAAGGATTTTCAGATCTATATGATTTTTCGGAGTACTTAAAATTCAATTGGAAAGAAGATACTGAAGTTAGTGAAGCTCCAGTTAATGAAATGTCTAACAGCGTAAAGCTGCTAACAATTCATCAAGCAAAAGGTTTAGAATTTCCGATAGTTATTCTTCCAAAGTCGGATGTTCAAATCAAAAACTACAAACTTAATTATGGTCAGCTTGACGTTGAAGAGAACACTGGATTTATATTCAAAATCAACAGTGAAAACGAAAACGTTCACACTAAATCTTCGGTGCTCGGTTATCATATCAAAAGCCAAAACAATTACAATGAAGCGCTGAGAGTTTTTTACGTTGCCTTAACTAGAGCGAGAGATTATCTAATTATTTCCGGAACCGGACACGATAAATTATTTTCTCAAGAGTCATTATTAAAGAAAATTCTCGAGATTCTTGAAGTTGATGATTTCAGAGCTAAAACGAGAATTACTCGCAGTGCTAGATTGAGTTCAATCATAATGACTGAAAAAAAATCGGAGTTACGTGAGAAGGATTTTCAACTTGAAGTTGAATTGAATCCGAATTTTGGAAAGGGTGAAAAGGGAAATAAGTCGATTGCGGATAAACAAGCTTACTCTGTAAGAGAAATTGCAATTTCTCCATTAACAGATGTACCTAAAGGTGAATTTTTCACCGCGACACAGTTAAATACTTTTTCTCTCTGCCCGACGAAATATTTAATTAAATATCAAATTGGCTTTGATAGAAATTTTTCAAAAGCAGGTGTGGCTTTAGATTCAACTGAAGATTCCAAATTAGCTGGACCAAGATTTGGAAATCTCATTCATAAAATAATGGAAGAAATCACTTCTCACCAAATTACCGAAAGCGAATTAATTAAACTCATTGATAAATCATTGCTCGAATATCAAGAGTTTTCAGTAAAAGAGGTCCGGAGTGAATTGATTTCAACGCTGAATGAAATCGTTAATTCTGAAACGTTTAGGACAATATTTTCAAAATCAAATTTTCTTGTAGAACAAGAAATCAATTCAAAATTTGGCGGTCAATTTTTACGCGGCATTATCGACCGAATAATAATCGAAAAAAACAAAATCACAATTGTTGATTTTAAGACTGACACTTTTACTCCACAAGATTATGAAACGAAGGTTTCGGAATATTTAACCCAAATGGGATTTTATTCTGTACTTGTGAAGAATTATTTCAGAATGGATAAAAATATAGAGTTGATTTTATTCTTCGTTCGACACCCAGAAAATGTTTTCAGAAAAGTTTACACTACTAATGATATGATTGAATACGAGAAAATATTTTCGAATTATATCGATCGAATAGTAAGTCGAAATTTTGAAAAAAATCTCTCACATTGTCAGATATGCGAGTATTATATAAATAATGATTGTTTGATATAAAGATTATGCATAACGTCTCGCACAACAACGCCGCGCCCCGCAACGCTAAGAACAAATTCATTGTCTCGCGTTGCGGGGCGTTGAGCGAGCACAATAATATCTTACAAAAAAAGGGAGCGACGTTGTTGTGCGTGTTAGGCGCCGCTGCGCAACTGGACAAGAATCATCATTTCAATTTCCGCTGGACTTTGTTTGAGCAATTACGGACTCCTTCAGACTGTTGCCAGAAGTGATGAATTTGTCGAAGTATGAAATGTTGTCCTCGGTTATCATAATCTGACCTTCGTAGATGTCTTCCTTCTTGTAATCCTTGTTCCTCTCGGCAGTTGCGAAATTCCTGTGTTGTGGGGTGAAATAGCGATTAGTCTGAACCTCGTTAGAGTTGATGACCCAATACTTAATCTGGTCTCGGTAAACAGCAATCCAGATGAAGACATCGCAACACTTCGGTTTCTGCTGCTGAAAGTTCATCAGGAAGGGTCGTTTGCTGTCTGAAGCTATTGCCTTGATAATCAGTGATTCCTCCTTGCGTTCTCGATCGTTAGCTCTCGATGCCTTGACTTCAATCTTGATGTAGTGCGGCTTCGCCTTTTGATCACGCCAATCGAGATACAAATCGTACTCGCCTCTGTAGGTATTGTCGACTTTTTTTGAAGGTCGCTTAAACCCAGGTTCTATGCTGCAAACGTGGCTGAGCCCCCAAGTGTCCCCGAACGTTCGAGGGTCCATCTCGAAGAGATAGAGATACAGGTTGCGGTTGATGTAGTCGTCCCTCAATTTATAGTATTCGTCTATCGAGAACTTTTTGGCGGCAAGAAGATGCGAGATGATGTACTCATATTCGCTGAAGGGATAAACAGACTTCAGGTCTTCAAGCTTTGAGCGAAACTCCTTTGAATTAGAAAGTCGTTCAATCAGTTCGTCTAGTTGCTTGGACAGTTTTTCCATTGCGTTTAGATTAGAGATAGTTGGTTGTCTTCCACGACCGACGGAATCTCGCCGACTACTGATTTCAGTTCAGAATCAGTCAGAATCTCACGCTCAAATGGGTTCCCGTTCTGCCAGCCTGTTTTGCCTGTCTGACGAAATCGTTCCAATCGTCGGATTGCTATTTCGCAATAAATGGGATCGGAGTCTATAGTATAGCAACGCCGCTTGTTCATTTCGGCGGAAATCAGGGTTGAAGCAGAGTGGCAGAAAAAGTCGACAACCAAGTGGCCTTCGTTTGAGCTCGCAAGAATGATGCGCTCAGCAGATTTAAGGGGCTTCTGAGCATAGCAGCCATTGACATTTTCTTCCATTCTGTAAAAGACCTGTTGAATGTCTACCCAAACATTGCCAGCACGAATATTCTCGGATTTGCTACGCTCAAAATTCTCAGTCATCTGTCCGTTGACTTCTTTGTAGTAGCCACGAAGAATCTTGGGAATGTCAGTATACTCAGCGTCGACGTTGAAGGTAGGATCGCCTTTGATGTAGTAGAGCAACTCTTGCCTGACAGCCATCCAGTTCTTCGGTGTGCCATACCCTCGTTGATTGCGCATCGTAATGAAGCTACGAGTCTGAAACCGAGTGTGGCGCATCATTAACATAAAATCTGGCAATGGCTGGAAACCATTCTTCTGATCGGCACCGAGCCAAACATAAAGGGAGCTATTTGGCGCAAGAGCGAAATCAGTGGTTGTAATCCATTTTTTGCACCACTGAATAAAGTCGTAGAGTTCTCGTTCCTGAAACGCAACAAGATTGTAAGGCGGATCGTGTATGGCTAAGACAGCCTTCTTTCCTGCCATCAGCACTTCAATATCGGTTTGGCTTGCTGCGTCGAAACAACCAATGCGGTGTTTACCAAGAGGGTCATCCCATATTTCACCCTCCTTTAGCCTTGAATACTTGAGAAGGCAATGTCTGAGATCAGGATTTTTGTCCAGTCTGGGTATCGGCAAATTTATCATAGTGATGGTAATTTACGAAATTGAAATCACTGTTGCGTAGTGGCGCATAACATCCTGTAATAACGAATACTATTGCGTCCGTCATCCGTCTCCGTCAGAGCTTGTTGCATAACTCGAGCTTTTAATACCCTACCGTAATCCGCCGAGGCGGGAGATGACTGGGCAAGTAAAAGGAAGCGAAATCACCCCTTTGAGAAAAGATGGAATCTTTTTCTGTCTAAATCACATACGAAAGATTCCATCTTTTTCTGTCTAAATCA
>CAZNDS010000106.1:0-9199 GCA_964571865.1 uncultured Ignavibacteriaceae bacterium
AATAGACTAAAGTGTTAGATAAAACTCCCAAAACTTTTCTTTGATTTCATCTCGGGCTCTTCGAAAAACAGCTAAGACTTCTTCCTCCTATTTTCCGCACTTTTTGAGAAAAAAAAGTTTAGCTTTTTGCGTGAATTCATGCTATTTCCTCTACACCCGACTGACTCAAGTGAAAATCATTAGATGATTATTTAAATTTTATATCCTTTCAGATAAGGTAATAAGCTTTAAGTTAATGGGTAAATTTTCAGATTACTAAGGTTCAAGATAACGAGAAATAAATAGCAGAATGTGATTTATTGTAACTGAGCTTGAAAATATTTAATGCAAGCCGAGAAAACCTTAGTAACAATATCAACAGCGAATAAATTTAACCTTATTACCTTATTATTGTTTTTCCAATTTCCTACATAAAAACTGACACAATGCGGAACTCAGGAGATAGAAACTCAACAAAATGTGGGAACAGTGGTATCTCTCAAATTGCCGTTAGCAAAATAGTTTTCAGGTGATTAAATAGACTAAAGTGTTAGATAAAACTCCCAAAACTTTTCTTTGATTTCATCTCGGACTCTTCGAAAAACATTTAGGATTTCCTCCTCAGTTCCAACTGCTTCGGCAGGGTCTTCAAATCCGATATGAAGTCTATTTTTTATCTTTCCATGAAAGATTGGGCAGCTTTCCTTCGCATTATTGCAGACCGTAATTACAAAATCAAAATTCTTATTCAGAAATCTGTCCACGTCTTTAGGGCATTGATTGCTTATATCGATTCCAATTTCATTCATTACCTGAATTGCTTTTCTGCTGACCTTTTCGGCTGGATACGTGCCTGCAGAGTAGACCTCTAAATTTTTATCAAATGATTTTAGAAATCCTTCTGCCATTTGGCTGCGGCAGGAATTTCCTGTACAGAGAATTAAAATTCTTTTACTCATAAAGAAATCCTTCAAGATGTTTGCAGACGGAATTTCCCAATGCTTTGAGATTGTAACCTCCTTCAAGAACTGAGATAATTGGAATATCTGATCTCCGAGCGAAAGAACTTAAAAGTTTTGTCATCTGATAATAATCTTCTTCTGAAAGATTCATATTTGCCAATGGATCGTCTTGGTGAGCATCAAATCCAGCAGAAAGCATTAAAAGTTGAGGATCAAACTCAATCAGCTTAGGTAAAATTTTTTCATGAAATATTTTTAAATATATATTTCCATCAGTTCCGGAAGGGAGGGGAAAATTAATTGTGAATCCTTTCCCGGCATTTTTTCCAATTTCATGTGCCGAGCCTGTGCCAGGGTAGAATGGATATTGATGTAAACTTATAAATAGGACTTTTGAAGAATCATAAAAAATTTCTTGAGTTCCATTGCCGTGATGAACATCCCAATCAATAATTGCGATTCTCTTTAATTTATAATTCTCGAGTGCGTATTTCGCACCAATTGCAATGTTATTAAAAAGACAAAATCCCATAACCCGATTCGATTCTGCATGATGTCCAGGGGGACGCACAGCACAAAAAATTCGTGAAAATTTTTTGTTCATTACATTGTCGACAGCAGTTAAAACTGCGCCGGCAGCGAGCAAAGCAACATCCATGCTTTGTTTATTTGCATAAGTGTCACCAGCATCCAGAATTCGTTTTCCCGCTCGAATTGAATCTTTAACATAATCGAAGTGCTTCTTTGTATGGACTAAGAGAATATCTTCTTTGTTAGCAGTTCGTGGATCGAGAAATTGAACCTTATTCTTTAATTCAGAACTTTTCTCGATTGAACTTATGATTGCTTTCAATCGATCTGGATTTTCTGCATGATAAAATGGGGGAGAGTGAAGTAAGTATTTATCTGAATGAATAATTCCAATCATTTGTAATCTCTAAATTTTTTTCCACTCTTTAATTGTTGCCTCAATTTCTCGGACAACTTATTTGCTGCCACCCCGCCAGCGGCGGGCTCGGTGACAGTAAATAATCATAGATATAATGGATATTAACATCCCTATCGAAGCTCGCGTCTCAATTTTCACCGTCATCAAAAAGTCGGTGACGGCAGTTGTGAATGATTATATTTTGTTGTTACTTTTTCTTAGACTTGGTTGTTTTTTTCTTGGTTGAAGACTTTTTCCTGCCGGCTGATTTAGTTGTGATCTTTTTAGTTTTAACAAATTTTTTCGCTGCTATTTTCTTAGCTGCAGATTTAGTCTTCTTTTGAACTTTGACTTTTGGCTTTTTAACAGCTTTCGCTTTTGCCGGTTTCTTTTTTGCCGGTTTCTTCTTTTCGATTTTCTTTACATTTTTAACTTTATGAACCTTATGAACTTTTTTCTTCATTTGTCCTGCGACGAGATTCAATGCACTTCCAGCCTTGAACCACTCAATTTGATTTTTATTGTAAGAATGATTCAACATGATTTCATCCGAAGTCCCGTCTGAATGATGAATGATCATTTGGATCTGCTTGCCCGGAACAAAATCTTTGAGTCCTACTATGCTGAATTTATCATCCTCACGAATTAAGTCGTAATCATAGAAATTTGAAAAAGTTAATGCGAGAATTCCTTGTTTTTTCAGATTCGTTTCATGTATTCTGGCAAAAGATTTGACGACAATTGCTTTTGCGCCTAAATGACGCGGCTCCATTGCAGCATGCTCGCGTGATGAACCTTCGCCATAATTCTCATCGCCAATAACTATCCAGCCAGTTTCGGTTGATTTATAATCACGAGCAACATCGGAAACTGATTTACTTTCACCAGTCAATAAATTTTTTGTTTTACCTGCCTCGCCTGTGAAATTATTTATTGCTCCAATAAACATATTATTCGAGATGTTATCCAAATGCCCGCGATACTTTAACCACGGTCCGGCGGGTGAAATATGGTCAGTCGTACATTTACCTTTAGCTTTAACCAGCAGCGGCAGATTTTTAAAATCTTTCTCATCCCATTTTGTAAACGGGCTTAATGCCTGAAGCCGCTCACTGTCAGCGGCAATTACGACTTTTATTTTCGAACCATCTTTTGCGGGTGCAGCGTATCCTTCTTCGTCAATTACAAAACCGTTTTTAGGAAGTTCATCTCCAATTGGGGGATCAAGCTTCACTTCTTCACCGTTTTCATTCGTTAAAGAATCTATCGCAGGATTGAAAGAAAGTTTTCCTGCAATTGCTAAAGCTGTAGTCAATTCAGGTCCCGCAACGAAGGCCAGCGTATCGGGATTCCCGTCATTTCTTTTCGCAAAATTTCTATTGAACGATGTTACGATTGTATTTCTTTCACCTTTCTGAATATCCATTCGCTTCCACATTCCAATACAAGGGCCGCATGCATTTGCGAGAACCGTTCCACCAAGCTCGGTTAATGTTTGTAATTGTCCATCACGTTCAATAGTTGCACGAATTTGTTCCGAACCTGGAGTGATTGTGAATTGCGATTTTGCTTTCAATCCTTTTTGAAGTGCCTGACGTGCAATAGAAGCCGAACGTTCAATATCTTCATAACTTGAATTTGTACAACTGCCAATTAAGGCGACACTAATATTATCGGGATAACCTTTTTCGATCACTGCATCTTTCATCTTAGATATTGGCCAGGAAAGATCGGGAGTAAACGGTCCATTTAAATGTGGTTCAAGCTCGGATAAGTTTATTTCAATTATTTGGTCAAAGAATTTTTCTGGCTCAGCTTCTACTTCCGAATCTGCTTTTAGATAATTTTCAGATTTCATTGAAAGAGCAAATGCCATCGCTGAAACTTCATCGCGCCCAGTTGAATTTAGATAATCTGCCATTCTCGAATCAAATGGGAAAATAGAAGTGGTCGCACCTATTTCAGCACCCATGTTGCATATTGTCCCTTTGCCAGTGCATGAAATTGAATTCGTTCCTTCTCCGAAATACTCAACAATCGCTCCTGTTCCCCCTTTAACAGTTAGGATTCCAGCTAATTTCAAAATGACATCTTTTGGAGATGTCCATCCAGAAAGTTCACCGCTCAGTTTAACGCCGATAAGTTTTGGAAATTTCAATTCCCATGGCATTCCAGCCATTACATCTACTGCATCTGCACCGCCGACACCGATTGCAATCATTCCAAGTCCGCCTGCATTTGGTGTATGCGAATCAGTTCCTATCATCATGCCGCCTGGAAAAGCATAATTTTCGAGAACGACTTGATGAATGATTCCTGCACCCGGTTTCCAAAAACCGATTCCATATTTATTAGAAACACTCGCAAGAAAATCGTAGACTTCTTTATTCTCATCGAATGCTCGAAGTAAGTCATCTTTAGCACCTGTTTGCGCTTGAATTAAATGATCGCAATGTACAGTTGAAGGCACGGCGACTTTTGGAATTCCAACCGACATAAATTGAAGTAAAGCCATTTGTGCTGTTGCATCCTGCATAGCAACCCGATCAATTGTAAACTCAACAAAGTCTTTACCTCGCTGAAATGGCGATTTCGCTTTTTTCCACAAATGTGCATAAAGAATTTTTTCAGCGTAGGTCATGGGTCTGCCAAGTAACTTCTTGGCGGCATCAACATTTTTAATATGTCTTGAATATACTTTTTTGATTATGTCAAGATCGAATAACATTTTTTTATACTCCTAAAATTTTATTAAAACTTTTTCAAGTGCGGAATTCGGAATGCGGAGTGCGGAGTAAATCGTAAAACTCCGCACTCTACACTCCGCAATCCGCATTTTATTTATTTTTCCTTGCTGTTTTTATTGAAGCCACTGTCATAGCAAGAATTTCATTTGCTTCTCTTAATAAATATTCTACTTTTCCTTTTTTAATTATATCCGCTTCAATTAGTATCTCCATCCAATAAATTGACTCATCGGCTTCTTCTTCAACGACTCCCATTTTTGAAATAAATTCAGCTTGAGAACGAGCTCGACAAGCCGCACGATAATTTGCTCCAACAGATGTCCCTGATCGCAAAAGCTGTCCACCAATTACATTTGAAATATAATTTTTTGGCAAAGTTTGTACAAACTTAATTATAGCCAAAGCAAATAGTTTTGTTCTAACTTTTAATTCATTATTCATTTTCGATATCCTTTATTTTTATTCCGCTTTCCGAATTCTATATTTGATACCACTCTATATTCCGCACCCCAAATTTTGCATCCGATAACATTCCACACTCCGTATTCCGCATTTAATAACATTCCGCACTCCACAATCCGCATTCCGCACTATATAACATTTCTTATACTCATTCGTGCTATTACTAACTAAAGAATTTTTTTCCCAGTACGTTTAATTTCTAAAACAAAAGGATCTGTGTCTTGAAAATCTTCAGAGGTAAAAGGATGAATCTCGATGTCAGAGGATGATTTCAATAGATATTTATTTAGTTTCTTTTTATCCCAGAATCTACTTCCTTCAAAATCGTCTGAAACTATTGCAAGATCAATATCGCTGTATTTACCTGCATCACCGTTTGCATAAGATCCGAACAAATAAACTTCTCGCAGACTAATTTCTTCGGAAATTAGATTAATAAATTTTTTAATAAGATTGATTACATCTGTTTCAGCGTACACTCGTAAAACTCCTTGATCTTTTTGAGATAAACCTCTGCAAATTCCCGTTTACATTTTTTATAAAAGTCAAACTTATTGTCGGGATATCGAGCTTCAATATTAAAATCATTTACCTCAAGTAAAAACAATTTTTCATCGTCAGATAGAACAAGACCTGATTCCTCTGCAAGTTTAAGAAGATTATGAGTTCGCGGAGGCATCGGGTCGTTATTATTCTTAATCCAGAATGCCTTAAGTAATTTTTCTAATGCAAGATGTCCAACAAATAAACTCCAATCAAATCTTTCGCTTGAAAAAATTGCAGACGCTGATTCCAAGTCGTGCTCGGCTGACTTCAACCAGTATTTTATTGAGTCTGATTCGTTGTTCATTAAATTAATTCATGAAACTATCCGATATAAATTTATTCAATAATGCAACATGTATCAAGCTAAAGCCTATGTATCTTACACTAATTTTACATACTGGTTTATTTTTGCAAACACACCAAACAGTCCACCAGTATGGATAAACATAAGTTTATTAAATTCATTTCCCTGGTAGATGAAATGATCAACCATTCCGTAAAATGCTTTGCCCGTATATGCAGGATCTAGTATCAATCCAGTTTCATGAGCGATCTCTGTCAACATGGAAACTTTTTCATCATTAATATTGTCGTAACCTTCAGAAGAATATCCATCAAGAATTTCAAAATCCTTTGAAGTAACTTTCACTCCGAGCCGATATTTTTTTAGACATTTGTTCGCAAGATCAATTGTGATTTTTTCAAAATCTCCAGAAGTTTTGAGAACATTCACTCCAACAATATCAGATTTCAGATTATATAACTTCTTTCCCAGAACTAATCCTGCAATTGTTCCGCCAGAGCCGACTGCAGTCACTAAATGGCTCGGTTTATTTTTTATTTTTCGAAGCTGCTTTTGAAGTTCATTTACAAATTCAATATATCCCCAAATTCCGATCTCTGAAGATCCACCTTCAGGAATAAAATAACTTTTCAATCCTTGCTTTGAAAGTTTCTTTATATCTTTTTCGGCAACGGAGAAAATGCTGTCATATTCTTCCGAAGTTACATACTTAATCTCGGCGCCAAAGAGTTTGCTCAAAGCTAAATTACCGTCAACATTTTTCGGTTCGACTCCGCGAAGATATAAGATGCATCTCAATCCAAGTTTTGCTGCAACACAAGCTGTTGCTCGAGCATGATTTGATTGTACACCACCGCATGTTAAGAGCACATCTGCTTTCTTGCTGAGGGCATCGAATGCGAGATATTCCAATTTACGGATTTTATTTCCAGTCCATTCTGTGCCTGTAAAATCATCCCTTTTTATTAGTATCTCGAATCCTTCAAAGAAGATTGCATGGATTGGCGTCGGAAGATTTGCGAATACTATTTTGTTTGGTGTTGTCATTTGGATATATAAGTCTGTCTTTTATAAAAGTCATTTGCTCTTTTCAAATCTTCTTCGGTATCAACCGATATTGGCTCGTAATCGAATATTTCGATTTTAATTTTGAATCCATTTCCAATCATTCTCAACTGCTCGAGCTTTTCGATTCGTTCAAGTTCTGTGGACGAAAGTCTGGTAATTCTAATTAAAGCGTCTCTTCTATAAACATAAAGCCCGATGTGCCGTAAATATTTTTTCTTAAGATTATCGGACTGATAAAATGGAACTACGGAACGGGAAAAGTAGAGAGCAAATCCATTCTCATCTAATACAACTTTTGGAAACGAAGGGTTAGAAACATCGGCATCATTGACGAACTGGGATGCGGCTGAAGCAACTTCTATTTCATCAACTTGAAGCAACGGTTTGATGGTTTTATCAATTACTTCTCTTTTAATGAAAGGTTCATCACCTTGAATGTTTGCAATGATATCAAATTCCGGATTCCTTTCAGCGAAATAGGCAGCGCGGTCAGTTCCACTTTGAAGATTAACTGGAGTCATTTCAACTTCACCGCCAAAATCTTTAACGACTTTAAATATTTGTTCATCGTCAGTTAAAACAACGAGTCTATCGAGATAAATAGATTTGTTCACCGATTCATATGTATGTTGTATCATAGGTTTGTCACCAATCATTCGAAGCGGTTTACCTGGCAGACGAGTTGAAGAAAATCTCGCCGGGATCACTCCAATAATCTTTGACATTAAATTACCTTTGGAACCTTGAAAAACTCTTCTGTAGCATCGGGTGCATTTTTTAATACTTCTTCACGTGAAATGCTCTTTTTAACCTCGTCCTCACGAAAAACATTTTCAACTGTGATTGGATGTGAGAGAGATTCGACATTGGTGATGTCAACTTCGTTCAGTTTATCCATGTAGTCGATAATGTTGCTCAATTCTTTTTGAAAATTGATTTCTTCCTGTTCGGTCAGACTAAGTTTTGCAAGTTTTGCAATATGTTTAACTTCGTCTCTGGTGACGGCCATTTATTTACTCTCAAAATTTTTAACTATAACGTCTCTAACGTTATTCATCAGAGCAACTTCAGAACTTTTTTCTGTATTTCCATCGTGCTCGATTGGTTTATCAAAGATAAGTTTAACCCAACCTCTTTTAATATTAAATTTTTTCTTCGGAAGGATTTCATAAGTTCCTTTAATTGTAACCGGGACGATTTTTTTTCCGCTTCGTGTTGCAAGCGTAAATGCTCCTCGTTTAAAAGATTGAATTGAACCGTCTTTACTTCGAGTTCCTTCCGCAAAAAGAAGGACTGAAACTCCATGTTTTATTTTTTCAATTGCTTGATTCAGGCTTTGCATCGCTTTGCCGGGATTTTGACGATCAATCAGAATGTAAGGTCCAAGTTTCAACTGCCAGCCGAATATCGGAATTTTTGCCAGCTCTTTTTTGAATACAATTCTCATTTGCCCCGGAATTGCTTTTATTACAACAGGGATATCATACATACTGACATGATTAGAGACATATACATAGCTTTCATCGGGGCGCAGATGTTCTTTCCCAATCAATTCGATCTTGATACCAGAAATCCAAAGAATTGTATTTGACCAAACTTTACTAATGAAGTTATACAATCTTCCCTTTGGCTCAATTAAAGCTGCAATCAGTGCAAATATAGCAAGCACAATTGTTATAATGATGAGTATAATTAGTTTTGTAGAAGTAATTATTGCTGATATCATTTTATAATTTCTTCAAGCTTGTTAAGGTCCATTCTTTTTAAGATTGTTCGAAGATCGTCGAAAGTGTCAACTTCGGTACCGTTCAGGTCTACAATTATTCTATCACCAACTATTACGGAGAGCTGTGCAGTTTTTAAATTCTTCTGATAACTTTCGAATGCTGGATAACCGTTTACTTTAAGAGTGTGAGCAAATCCTTCATCATCGTCTAATGATACATTCGAACGAATATATGAATCGTAAGGTGCATAAAGTTCGTCGATACCCGCATAATCTAGAATTTGGACTGAGATTGTTGTCCCATCGGTTTTTGTGTAGATCACTTCGGCGGTTGCAAATGTTGTAGCACCGAATTTTGATGTTGCTCCAGTTTCTTCCAATCTGGTAAATCCAGAAATATTTTTCGGCAAATATTTTTGGAGTGTTTTGTGATCTGTTGGGTTGACAATCTTTCTAGCGAAAGCTGAATCAATTGGT
>CAZNDS010000107.1:0-9141 GCA_964571865.1 uncultured Ignavibacteriaceae bacterium
AAAGCTGATGAGAATCATACTGAGTATAGATATTGATATGGTTTTGCGGGACTTCGGCATTGTGCTTGTACTCCTTTGTGTGTTGAGTGGGTTGTAAATTTGTTTAACAACATAGATAAGAATTCTCGCCAACGGAGATGCAGCCTTTTGAGTTACCTTGGCAACAGTTGCGCAACCAACGAGTACTGTGATTGCGAGCATTACAAAGGTGGTTGATGAGATTCGAGTTATCATAGTGTTATCTCCTTTCTTCGTTGTTTAATGTTACCGCCATTTCGCTTAACGGCCGAGTGCAAACGCCGTCCGTCGGCTGACGGATGGCGGTTTGCACAATGTTATGGGCAGGTTTATCTTTTCCACCTACCGAATTTTTTGCTCGCATCACCGTATATGAAAACTTTATCGTTGAATTTTTTTGTTTGCGGGATTTTGTTAAAGAGGAGTTCCATTACTTTTAGTTTATTCATCACAAATAAAACTTCTTTATAGTGATTTTCTCCGCTGTTTCTTATTTCCAATTCTCCTAAATTATTTCCCTCATACTTAAATAAAACTTTCTGTTCGGGGGTTTCACTTGGTCTTCTCGCTTATGAATTTTCAACCACTAAATATTGAGCAAATATATCAACAACATTTTTATTGATAAAAATATGAAACACATTATTGTGTTTGACTGCCAGATAATTTACTTCATCACCATTAAAAACTGATTTTGCTATAAATGTTCTCACTATTCTTTTCTCTTGAAATTTTTCACAAAGTTCTCTCATTGGCTTACGGAGTTTTTCTTTGTAATACTTTTTGTTTTTTGTGTAGTCATGAAAATTTTCGGGATAAACATCAATACATTCAATCAATAATTGTCCGATACCATTCATAGATTGAAAGGCGTAATCATTTTCAAAACGACTTCTATTGTATAAAAATATCTGCCATCTTTTATTACCGCTTTTAACAGAATGAGCATCGCCCGAAGGGTCAATGACATCTTTTTTTGCTTTTCGGTCGTTTTCGTAATCATGGGACAATCCGATTGCTAATGCAAATTCTAAAGCATCGTCAAATCCTTTTTGTCTGACATACCTTGCTTTTTCTGTGGTCATCGCTTTTCTCTTACTCATTTCTTAACAATTAAAATTTCATGAGATTGTTTTACATGATTTTTGTTTCCATTTATTCTGTTAAAGCCAATTCTTGTTTCTCCTTGACCCATTGTATATTGCCATGCTACTTCAATAATACTAAAATGATAACACTGCAATCATTATAGGATAAAATAAATCCGCCCTTGTGAGAATATAAAAGTTCCCGCAGTTTTTCATGCTCAAAATTATTATGATGAATAGGGAAATTTCTTTGCGGATAAATTCCTCTGAACATTTTACTGTCGCCATCTAAATAATATGGTGGGTCGCAATAAAGAAAGTCGTTGCGATATTTCAGGAGGATATTTTCAAAAGAATCACATCCGACGGTTACATCAGATAATTTTAGTCGCCTAACTTTTTCAATCATAGAGGAATATTTTTTCTCATCCATATAAACATAAGAAGGCCAGCTCAAAAACCCCGGTCCGTAGGAAGTATTATGATTGAAATAATAAAGTGCCGCTAATTCTAACTTATTTTTAAGCGGATTATTTCCTTTCCAGTGCCCTTTTAGTTTTTCTTTTACTTCAGTAAATCCTTCTTTTGTGGGTTTGTATTTCTTTAAATATTTATACAATCCTTCCGGGTTGGAGAATTGATGCTGCCAATAATTTACGAGCAAGTTAAAAATATCAAAGCCGATTATTTCAAGCCCTAATTCTTTTGCACAAGCGATTTCAACAGAGCCTCCGCCGAAAAATGGGGAAATGATTCTCTCTAAATTATTCGGTAGATGTTCAACAATCAATCCGACTGCTAAACTTTTACCTCCGGCATATCTTAAAGGCGAACCAGTGTATCGTTTGTATTTGTCTTTGTCAGAGGGACTTCGTAAACTGTCAAGAAAAATTTCTTTCCGTAGATGAAAGTCGCTTTCAATCTCTGTGTCGTAAAATAGTTTGTGTTGTATTTCGGGTTCTTTTACTAATGGCATAATTGTTTTTTTGCAAATTTAAGTATCTTTGTTAAATTGTCTAAAAATTATTGCCGTAAGTTTTCAACAAAGTAATGTTAGCAATTAAACTTGCACATAACATTTACAACAACGCCATCCTTCATACTTCAGGACAGGTATTGCGTCCGTCAGCTGACGAGTCTGTTGCAGAACGATCAATATATAAGAAGAATACATCAAAACTGAAAAAGATGGAATCTTTCGTGTGTGATTTGGATAGAACCTGCCCGCCGAACTCTCCGTCAACTGACGGGTGGTGAGGCAGGCGGGAAAGATTCCATCTTTTCTCAAATGGGTGATTTCGCTCCCTTTTACCTGCCCAGTCATCTACCGCCTCGGCGGGTCGCGGTAGGATAGTAAAAGCTCGAGTTGTGCAACAGACTCGGACGGATTATGTTTTTTGTTTTCATTCTTCTTTGAATGGTTTTAACTGTTTTGGATTATTATTTACTAACATATGTTCATTTTTCTTTAAAACAAAATCAAGAGGACTTCTTATCCTTGCAATACTTTTTGTGCTTAAATGGGTATATAACTCAGTAGTTTTTAATCTATTGTGTCCTAATAGTACTTGCAGGTATTTAATAAAAATTCTTAAACAGCTCAGGCAGGATTTAATCGTCTTGAGCGAGTTTACCCCGTGAGATAATTTTGGAAAAAACTTTCTGGTTAAGCAGAGTAGCCATTTCTTGGCGCATACCTCTTTCACAAATCCCAACGGTTCCTAATCTCACTGGGTGAACCCGTGAGATAATTCCTAATTCTGTTTTTGATATAACGTTTTCCCCATGCCGATTTTAGGTATTTTTCTCGACTTATTGCATCCTTTTGACTCAAGCACCCTTCCCAATAAACGAGTCTGAAGGGAATCCTCTTCTTTGTAGAAGTGACTTTCCCAGCATTGTGTTCTTCGATCCGTCGGGGTATATTTGTCGTGAAACCAGTGTAGAAGTATCCATCGCTAAGCGATTGAAGGACATATACATAATAATACTCTTTCATAATTTAGTATCTCACGGGATAAATTTCTCAGTCTCATTTATCTTCTTACAGTTTCATAAAAACCAAAAGATTTATTTAAATGCGTTTCAGTCATAAGTATTAGAAACTAAACGTCACTTTAAAGCTCCGCCACGTGAGTCACATAAGCCTCGAGACCAGTATGGAGTAAGTACTTTAAACATAAACATCTTATCCTAAACTTAAATACTTATTTTCTATCTATTCTAATGGGTTTCTAAAAATTTCGTATTACCGATCCTTAGAAAAGCTAATTAATAATATTTCTTTTGTCAACTTGAAAAGTTAAAATTTTGCAGGATTTAAATTTTCTTCGATATGAGTTTTAATACTGAATAAAGTCTCTTGCCACAAGCAGAAAGAAAGTTAACCAATGATGGGGAAGTCTAGAGTAGTTCAAGAAATTCGTCTACACTCATACCGGAGTTTCAGATTAATGCACGCGGGTTCCAATTGATAACTCTTTAGCTGAGGAATTGATAAATTTACTTTCATTCCTTCTTTTATCATAACGACATGGCTACCGACTTGACCAACAGATTCCCATCCAAACTTTTTGAAAATTTTTACTGCTTCCTTTCCAGAAATATTCGCAAGGCGAGCCATATTAAAATGAAACTAGAATTGGTTCTGATTTTGAAGAAAGTTTTAATTTGTTCACAGCTTTTTGATCTTCTGCCCATAACCAGGCAGTAATAGATTCTTTAATATTTTCTATCGCTTCATTTTCATCCTTTCCCTGTGAGACACATCCGGGCAAAACAGGACATTCAACCACAAACCATCCATCTTCGGCTTTTTCAATTGTTACATGAAAGATCATTTCGTACTCCTTTTATATGTCAAATACGATTTAAAAAAATAAAACTGTTTTTGAAATTTTATAAAAGAAAATTTTAATCATTCAACGATCAGAGTTGCTGACAGCAAATAAAAATATAGCTGGTGCAATAAGTACGAAACGGTTATTGGCGGCAGGTATTAGTCTGTTATTGTTGTAATTGTGAAAATTTCTCCGTTTTATGAGAATGTTCTAACTATAAAAGAAACTTTTTCATTTCACTATTGTCTTCGAAAAATCGTCCGATTTGTAGTTTGAACAATGATTAGCTAAATTTAATTATAGAATGCCAACAATATTGCGAATAGGTCCTTATCGATTTTTATTTTATGCTGGTGATCGCGGAGAATCACCACATGTACACGTTGAACGTGAGAATAACATTGCAAAATTTTGGCTTGATCCTGTTCGACTTGAAAGAAGCGGTGGTTTTAATAGAACCGAAATTATAAAAATACAGAAGCTAGTTGAGAATAACCGAGAACAATTAATGGGAAGCTGGAATGAATACTTTTATAGTTGATTTAGAACAATCAAAAATTCAAAATGTAGTTGTAACTGATGACGCACTTATTGTCGACTTTTTCGATGGTCGTACAATCACAGTCCCTCTTGCCTGGTATCCTCGTCTTTTACATGGGAGTGCGAGTGAACAGAATAATTGGAAAATTATTGGTAATGGAGAAGGAATTCACTGGGCAGAGCTTGATGAAGATATAAGTGTTGAGAATTTGGTCTTTGGTAAACGCTCTGGTGAAAGTCAAAATTCATTTAAGAAATGGATTGAGAAGCGTAAGTCAGGTAACAGATAAAATTTTTAAAAAAAATAGTATTAGCTTATACACTATCTGTCGTTTATCTCATTTTTTTCTCTCATGTCAAACTCAAGTTGGCTGCATTGCTTACTTTTCATGTCACATCGTCACGCAAGGTAAATACTCAAGAATAAGCGCTTGAGTTTTAATACAGTTTGGGGTGTTGAGAACGACAAACATAAACCTAATGACACATCAAATCTACAACTCAGTTTCAGCCATTAGAATAATAGGACGATATAAATACCCCTTGAATATTTTCCTGCTAAAAATGCGAAAACAATAATAGAAAACAACCACACATAAAAGAAAAATGACGACAGTTGCAGCGGTTTCATATACGAATACATATTTATCTTCTATTAGGAGAACCTCTAAAAACTCAAATCACAAAAAACAAATCTCAAATAAGAGCCAGTAACCTAAATACAAATGACCAAAACAAAGCAAAAACTGTATTTGTTTGAAATTTCGTTTTTTGAATTTGGAATTTGTTTGTCTTTTAGTGCTTGTCATTTGAGATTTTAGAGGTGCCCTTTAATAATTATACAATATTCAAAGTTAATTAGTCAAATCTGCCATTACCTGATCGCTGGAATCAAGTGAGTACAGCAGAAATTATAGATCATGTTGTCAGATGCTTAATAAAACATCTTCTCCGTTTGTGCTGCCGTCTGTCGAAATGTTTCCAATGTCCTTGAACTAAAAGATTATCTTCAAGCTCAAGATTCGATTCTGCCGATACAATTTTATTTTCGATGCACGACTTGCACAGCTCCGTAATTAAAAAGGCATCTGCACCTTTACCTTGCAATTCTTTTCGGACGGCTCCAAGATAAAGATCAACGTACTTTGGAAATTTAAGTGCTATGAGTAAGTGAATAAATCCGAGCGGAAACAATCTTCCTTTTGCTTTTTGTAATGCGCGTGAGAGAGAGGGCATCCCGATCACAAAGCCGGCGACTTTATCGTATTCATCGAGGACGATCTTTAAATAATTTGGTGAAACGAATGGAAAATATTGTTTAATATATAGATCGATTTGTTTTTGAGACAGTTCAACGAATCCATAAAGATTTTCATACGTTTCGTTGATGACATCAAAAATTCCATTTGCATATTTGAGAAGTTCTTTTGACGATTTTGCATTCAATACTCTAAGCTTTCTTCTTTCACGAACAAGCTCGGCTATTCGTATTGCTTTTTCGGGAATTTCTCTCGGAACAACAATTTCGTATTCAACCCAGTCTGTATCTTTTTTGAATCCCAGTTCTTCAAGATGCTGAGGATAGTATGGATAGTTATAAATTGTTGCCATGGTGCCAAGCTCTTCAAATCCTTCAATGAGCATTCCTTCGCGGTCCATATCTGTGAAGCCGAGCGGTCCATGAAGCGCAGTCATTCCTTGTAACTTTGCCCAAGATTCCACGGTTGAAAATAATAGCTGCGATACTTCCGGTTCATCAATGAAATCAACCCAGCCAAACCTTGCGTATTTATTTTTCCACTTCTCGATATAATTTTTATTTATTATTCCGGCGATTCTGCCGACGATTTTGTTACTGTTATAAACAAGCCAGTACTTTGCATGGCAATGCTCGAAAGCAGGATTTTCTTCGGGACGAAGAGTATGCAGTTCGTCTGAAATTAGAGGAGGGATCCAGTACTTATTGTTTCTATACAGATTCAAAGGGAAAAGAACAAATTGCTTTAGTTCTTTCTTTGTAGAGACTTCAACAATCTCGAGTTCCATTTTACCTCCCTTTATTGACGTTAGTTTGTTGTCGAATTATAAAGTAAGTTTTCGATTTTTGCTCATAGATTCTTTTTCAATTTTTTTTTTGAAGTCAAGCATCTTCTTCAAAAGGACTTTATCAAACGTAGCTAAAATTTTAACTGCAAGCAAACCTGCGTTCTTTGCATTTCCAATTGCAACGGTTGCAACCGGCACACCTGCAGGCATTTGTGCGATAGAGAGAAGCGAATCGATTCCATCAAGCGATTTTGTTTTGATTGGAACGCCGATCACTGGAAGCGGAGTATGGGATGCAGTCATCCCGGGCAGATGCGCCGCACCTCCGGCTCCGGCGATGATTACTTTCAATCCGCGTTTGTGAGCAGTAGATGCATAGCGCGACATAAAATTCGGCGTGCGGTGAGCGGAGACGATTTTCATTTCATAGCTCACCCCAAATTCATCGAGAACTTCCGCAGCATCTTTCATCGTTGGAAGATCCGAATCGCTTCCCATTATTATTCCGACTTTTGTTTTTTTAGATTTCATAAAAAATATTCTATGATTAAATCAAAATTCTTTTTTCAATCCTCTTTGCAGAGTCGATCAAAGCACTAAGCTCATTACCGATAAGCGTGATATGCCCCATCTTTCTGCCTATTCGTGATTTCAATTTGCCATAAATGTGCAGATGAGCGTTTTCATTGATTAGAGATGCGGTATAGTTTTCAACAATGCCGTCGCCCATTTTTTTTCCGAGAAGATTTATCATCACAGCAAATGGTTTAACCATATCAGTTGAACCAAGAGGCAGATCGAGAACGGAACGAATATGATTTTCAAACTGAGATGTAACACATCCTTCAATCGTGTAATGACCGGAATTGTGCGGACGCGGTGCCATTTCATTGATTAAAATCTTGTTATCTTTTGTTAAAAATAACTCAATTCCAAAAATTCCAAAACCGTCAACAGCTTTGACCGCTTCGATTGCGATTTCTTTCGCTTGCAGAATTATTTTAGGGCTTATTTGAGCAGGTGCAATTACCATGTAGCAAATATGATTTTTCTGAATTGTTTGAACGACAGGATATACTCGGATTTCATTCTTTGTCCGCACAACCATGACAGCAAGTTCCATTCTGAAATCGATAAATTTTTCCGCAAGCAGTTTCGAATGTCGTGAGGATAATCTTCTAAACTCTTGTTCGAAATCTTTTTTAGTTTTGATAAACGCATTGCCGTAGCCGTCATAACCAAGTTTCCGTGATTTAAGTACGAATGGTACTCCCAATTGTTTTGAGATTTTTTCGAAATCACGCGGAGTTGAAACCGAAACATAATCTGCCACCGGAAGCTGCTTAAGCGAGAAAGATTCCTTTTGAAGAAATTTATCTTGTATCAAAGCTACTATATGGGAATTGGGAACAACTTTCTTTTTAATTTTTTCTAGCAAAGCTAATTGCTGGTAATCAATAAATTCATTTTCAAGTGTGATCACATCACATTGCTTTGCAAAAGATTTAAGAGTTGAAGAGTCGTCTACCCAGCCGGTAAACTCATTGTGTGTAATTTGCCCTGCAGGAGAATTCTTTTCCTTTTCAAGAATTGCGACATCGAATCCGAGCCGATATGCTGCATACGCAGACATTCGTGCAAGCTGACCGCCGCCAAGGATTCCGATACATTTGCGTTTCACGTCGCTTGCATCCAGATTTTCGAATCGACATAAGATTTAAATTTTTTCATGATGAACTGTGTACTCGTACCGGCTTTTCCATTGCCAATATTTTTGTTGTCAATTGTTACTACAGGCAGAACTTCTTTATCTGATGATGTTATAAAAACTTCATCTGCAGTCAGCACTTCGGCAAATGAAACGTCTCTTTCTTCAATTTTGAACTCTGTAGAGCAGATATTGATCAGCAAATTGCGTGTAACTCCCGATAAAAGATTGCCTTTTGGAGTGATGAGTCTATTCCTCTTTAATATAAAAATGTTGCTCGATGTGCACTCGAGAGCTAAACCGTTGGAGACATACAGCACTTCAAAAAAACCTTGCGGGGCGAACTCGCTCAAATATTTAATTGCATGAGTGTAGTTGATTGTCTTTGCGAGAGGGATATCTCGAATATCTTGAACTGATTTGATTTTTACACCGGTTGTATATAAAGTTTTATCAATTTCGTTTCTCGGATCGCATGAAATAATTAGGGTTGGTTCTCCTTGTGCTCGACTGTTGATGCCGACTCCGCCGGTTACAACTATTCGGATGCTCGATTCGGTGAACTTATTTTTTGCAATTAGCTCATTTATGATTTTTCTAATTTCATCTTTAGTGCGGTTGATTTTAAGTCCGATAAGTTCTGCTGAGCGGTAAAGTCTTTCGATATGTTCAGCTAAGTGGAATGGTTTGCCAAAATAAGTCTTGAGGTAATCGAACACGGCAAATCCCCGCAGTAAACCAATATCGTTCACATGGATAAAAGCATTTTTCTTTTCGATGAAACCGTTATTGATGAAATATATTGGTCTATCCACAAAGTCAAGATAGGAATCTTGTCTCTGTTGTTCAAGTAGGTCAAAAGCCCAGCGTTTCAAATTAATTTTAGAGACGCACCGCAGTG
>CAZNDS010000108.1:0-9046 GCA_964571865.1 uncultured Ignavibacteriaceae bacterium
AAGGAGCTGGGGGATGAGTTTCGTTACCTAACATGACTCGTTTTTATACCCCTATTAAATTTTTTCATTTTGAGTTGTAATTTTGACTTTTAACTTTTTAATTTTGATTTGACTTATAGAATACAGCCGATAAATATCCCACAACTTGCCTAAAATCTCCGCTTGCTTCGCTCGAATCGCATCGATATAAAATTTTTGATTTGTCAGCCCCCAGCAGTTTTGATGTTTGCATTACCGTAACAATTGGACCTCCGCCGCAAGCTTCGACCTTTTGCTCTTCCAAATCGTTCATCAGCGATTCGTAGTCATAATTCTCAATGTGCTGATGGATCCTTGAATCGAGTTTATCTGCAATATCATGGGAGTGGTAATGTGATAGATCGGAACTTGCAACGAATAGAGTTTTCTTTCCGGAAGTTTCTTCAGCAAGGACCTCGGCAAGTGTGCTGCAGACTTCTTCACTTTGATTTCCAATTACAATCGGCACCAGCTTGAATTCTTTAAGCATGCTCTGTAAAAACGGGAGCTGCACTTCCAAAGCATGTTCGCGGCCGTGACCTTGTCGAGATATATTTATTATCTTTTTGTGTTCAGACAATTCTTCACGCAGATTATTATCTATTTCAACTAAACCAAACGGAGTCATGTATGCACGTCCATCGAAAATTGAAACTCCATCAAAATGTTCATAATGACTTGGAGAGATTACAACGACAGTTTCAAATTTTTTATCCTTTAAAAGCTTATAACCATAAGCAGCGGTTTTCCCGGAATAAAAATATCCTGCATGAGGTGAAACGATTCCAATTATTTCACCATCGATTTTCTGCGGCTTAACATTACCGAAATATTTTTCTATATCATGTTTAAGTTTTTTTGGTTCTCTTTCATAGAACATCCCGGAAACAGAAGGTTCACGAACTTCATCTGTGATCATTTCATTTCTCCTTCAAAAATTCTTTTTCGGAGAAAATTGACGCGGAGAAAATCTCAATTTTAGTTTGCGGTGATTTCCAATCGTGTTTTCTTAAACCTGCCTTTTGACATGTGTGATCGAGGAATTCTTCTCTATTCCAATTATACTTTACGGCGACTTGCGGAAGGAGTAAGCCGTGATGAGTTTCCTTTTCTATGATCAATCCATGTTTGCCAATTTTAATTTCATCGATTGATTTTATTCTTTTAGGAACGGAGAGAACAGAGATTTCAATTTCGATTGATTCAAATTCTTCCGCGCTCAATGGTGCGAATCGAGGATCTTCAAATGCGGCTTTTTTCGCAGCATCATAAACTTGTTCATAAAGCGGCGAGAATCCAAGAATATATCCAATGCATCCGCGCAGATCATCATCTATTGTGAGAGTAACAAACACTCCATACTTCTCTTTGATATGCTGCGGATAATTGTCGCCGAATGCGGTCCTCTCACCCTTTTTAATTTCTTCAGATATCGATCCGCGGGCAATTTGGAGAAGCAGTTTTTTTTCGTCTTTAGAAAAGTTCATTCTTCACCTCTTAATTCTTAAGTGAATAAGCTACTAATTCTTTTTTGTCTTTGATGAAATACAGAATATCACCATGAATAAAGAAAGAATCCGGCACGGGAGCTGGTGATGATGAATTTAAAATTTCTCGCATCAAAACTTTTTGTGAGAGCAAATCAAAAACGCACAACCGATTAGTCAAGCTCGTTTCATTATTTTTTTCATAGTAATTAAAAAGAAAAAGATTCTCAAACTCAATATACTCAATCTGCCCTGAATATTTTGTGTTTCCGATGACTCTCAGAACATTTTGGTTCACATGAGAAAATTTTTCCCCTTCGGTGAGGTATGAAGGGAACAAGAACGATTCAGAAATATCGTTATCAAGCTCCGATCTTATTTCCTTAATTTTCAATAAATCTTTCCCGATAGAATCCAATATTTCCCCAGTTTTATAATCGAGTAAAAAATAATCCCTGTCTTCAAAATTTTGAATGTATCCGATTAACCTGCCATTTGAAATTGAGTCATAAGTTAATTCGGTATTTGTCCATTTAACGAGAGCGTCTTCCAAACCGACGGCAATGATTTGTTTATGCTTTGGCATATCCGGCTTCTCAAACAAATGCAGGAAAAGAATTTCTCGATGGGTAGTTTCGATTCCAATCCAGAAATCGGTTTGCATAAATTTCTTATCGTACCAAATTTTTTTCCCGTTCTTCTTATCGATGCATGAAAAGAAAACTTGTTTATTGATAATATCACGTTCCTCGATTACAATTGAATCTAATTCCGAAATTATAATTCTCCAGATTTGCCGACCGTTAGAATATGAGAAGAGCTTTTTAAGTTTCATTATTACTACACTTGATTCTGCTAAAACTTAGCAAATAGAATTGAAGGATTCCACTTTATTTTTTTAAATTATAGGGCAGCCAATATCCTTCGAAATTAAATTTGGTCGATTGTTAATATGAAATTCAATTATTATTTTAATATTAGATATTGGATTTCAGATGACAAAAATTTTATCAAAGAAAAAAATAAACCGGAAGAAAAGTAATAAAATTCCAAGCATATGGAATCGAGTGGCAGGTTTATTAAAAGATAGAAAATATGAACTTGAATCTCATTCAAAAAAAGTCCGAAAGGAATGGGAAAAAGAGTCAATCTAGATGGTACTTGATTCCAACATTGTTATTGCATATCTGACTGGCGATACGAATGTTATTAATCATCTAAATAAATGGAAAATGGATGAAAAGCTGTTTTTTCTTCCTGAAGTTGTCGAAACTGAAATTCTCTCATTCAAGAAACTTACGCCTGAAGAAGTTAATTTGACAATCGATTTTCTTGAATCTTTTATTTTCATTCCTTTCGATAGAACCATCTCAAGGATAACTGCAAAGTTGAGGAGAGAACAATCAATTAAATTAGCAGATGCAGCAATAGCTGCAACAGCCATCTTTCTTGATGTTCCACTGGTAACCAGAAACTTGAGAGATTTCAGAAAAATTGAAAATCTTCACATTATCTCTTTATAGGTTGAAGATGTTTATTTATACAGAATCAAACTCAGTGATCAGTTTCTCAAAAACTTTTTCTACAGAAAGAATTTCGTGAATTAATCCAGAACTCTGTCCGGCTTCCATTGCACCTTCATTTTCATCTCCTTCAAATATTCCAATTCGTTCCCGCTTTGAACCTAATAATTCTTTTAAACTGGATTCATCTGATCCGTTCCGATCTGCTTTTTCGGCACGCAATGAAAAATCATTTTTCAGCATTCGCATCAGACCAATTTTTTTGAATGCGAGTACCGTATCGTTATCCCCAGCTTCAACGATTTTCTTTTTATAATTTTCATGTGCTGAAGATTCAATTGTTGCCGCAAAGCGTGTACCGATTTGAACTCCTTCCGCACCGAGACAAAATGCAGCGGCGATCTGTCTGCCATTTGCAATTCCACCTGCGGCGATAACCGGAATTTTTACGGAATCAACTAATTGTGGAATTAAACATAGTGTGGTGATCTCATCTAATCCATTGTGACCGCCAGCTTCTACTCCTTCGCCGACGATTGCATCGCATCCAACCTCTTCGGCTTTTTTAGCATATTTTACAGAAGGGACAACATGCACAACAACACAATTATTCGATTTTAATTTATCGATATACTTTCCAGGATGTCCGGCAGATGTAAAAACAATCTTAACTTTTTCCTCAATCACAGCATTAATTAAATCTTCTGCATCTTTGCGGAGTAGTGGAATATTTACGCCGAATGGTTTATTGGTTTTGGACTTTGCTTTTTGAATATGTTCATGCAGCATCTCAGGTTTCATTGAACCGGAACCGATCAACCCAAGTCCCCCGCAATTTGAAACAGCAGATGCAAGTTTATTTCCGGATACCCAAACCATTCCGGCTTGAATGATTGGATATTTAGTACTAAAGAGTTCAGTTATACGATTTGTGATGTTCATGATTTAACGTAGATTGATATTCGAAACTCAATTTTCTAACTTGAAGCAAATTATAAACCAATTTAACAAATGAGGAAATCATGAGCGAATTAAAAATTAACTACACCTGTGTTGATAGATTTTTGAGATATGTCAAATACGATACCCAATCATCCGAGGAATCAACTACCTTTCCATCGACTGAAAAACAAAAAGTCCTTGCAAAAGTTTTGGCGGAAGAGTTAAAAGAGATTGGGATGAGCAACGTCGAACTTGATGAGCATGGCTATGTTTATGCAGAACTGCCGTCAAATGTTTCGCACAACGTTCCGGTAATCGGCTTTTTAGCACATATGGATACATCGCACGAAGTCAGTGGAGAAAATGTTAATCCAACTATTCACAAAAATTATGATGGGAGTGATATTGTTCTTCCAAAAGATAATTCGCAGGTCATTAGAGTTGAAGACCAGCCGGAATTAAAAAATCAAATTGGCAAAGATATAATTACTGCTGACGGAACTACGTTGCTTGGAGCAGATAACAAAGCCGGATTAGCTGAAATAATCAATGCGATGCAACATCTGATTCTAAATCCCGGAATAAAGCATGGACCAATTAAAGTCTGTTTTACTCCGGATGAAGAAGTCGGACGAGGGACAGAAAAAATCGATTTGATAAAACTCAATGCAGAATTCGCTTATACAATCGATGGAGAAACTCTCGGCGAAGTTGAAAACGAAACTTTCTGTGCGGATACAGTTATTCTAACAATACAGGGATTTAATTGCCATCCAGGTTACGCAAAAAACAAATTAGTCAGTGCCATAAAGATCGCTGCTGATTTTATCGATACACTTCCAAAAGATATGTTGTCTCCAGAAACAACGGAGCTGCGTGAAGGTTACGTTCATCCATATATTATTAATGGCGGAGTTGATACAACAACCATAAAAATTTTAATTAGAGATTTTGAGGAATCGGGACTCAAAGAAAAAGAAGCTTTCCTCGAAAATCTTGCAAAAGAGATTGTTGGAAAATATCCGAAAGCTTCATTCAAGTTCGAAGTTCAAGAATCCTATCGCAATATGAGATATGTACTCGATAAGCATCCGCATTTAGTTCAATACGCTATTGAAGCAGTTGAAAGAGCCGGAGTCAAACCAAAGCTTCATTTAATTCGCGGCGGTACAGACGGCTCGAGACTTTCATACATGGGACTTCCTTGCCCAAATATTTTTGCCGGCGGACATGCATTCCATTCAAGATTAGAATGGATCTCAGTTCAAGATATGCAAAAGGGAGTTGATACGATTGTGCACTTAACGCAGATATGGGCGGAAAAGTCACAAAAAATTTAAAGATTGAAAAATTTAAAAATTGGATAATTAATTAGATGAAAACCTTTGAAGAATTGCAGATTTGGAAAGATGCAAAGGTTTTAGCAGTTGAAATATATTCTATTGATTTTAAAAATGATTTCGGATTTAAGGATCAAATTCAAAGAGCCGCCGTGTCAATCATGAGTAATATCGCGGAAGGTTTCGAAAGAGGAAGCAATAGAGAATTCGTAAAATTTCTTTCCTATTCGAAAGGATCCGCAGGTGAAGTTCGGAGTATGATTTCATTAGCATTAGATTTAGATTACATCAATGAAACTATGTTCAAAAGTATCTTTGAACATTGTGTAAATCTTTCTAAACAGATTTCTAATTTCATCAAGTATTTAAAATCACATACAACTTCCAAATAATATGAAGAAAAACATTTTTCAATCTTTAAATATTTAAATCTTTCAACTTTCAATTATTTTCATGCAGCAAAAAGTCGAAAAAGCTTCCCTCTTTTCTCTAATATCTAATATATTTTTATTTTTTATCAAGTTAATAGCAGGTATATTTTCAAATAGTATAGCAGTAATATCTGACGCCATAAACTCATTTACCGACATTTTCACGACTTATGCAGTCCACTTCAGCGTTAAGGTTTCTTACAAAAAAGCGGATCACGATCATCAATATGGACATCACGCTGCGCAACCGATCGCTGCAATGATCCTTGCAATTTTTGTGGGAGTTGCCGGAATTACTGTAATCCGAGAATCCATAACGAGAATAATCGATCCATCGATCTTAGATGTCATCACATTCCCAATAATTGTTTTAGCGATTACAATTTTCCTCAAGAGCTTTATGACTTTTTACTTCAGCAAGGTAAGCCGAAAATACCATAGCCCAGCAATTAAGGCCCTTGGTGTGGATAGTTTTAATGATGTGCTTTCATCTTTTATTGCTTTAGTTGGAATAATTGTATCTGCATACGGTTTAAAATATTTCGATGGAATCGCAGGAATCCTAATCGCTTTTTTCATTTTTAGAAGCGGGTATCATGTTGCTAAAGAAAATTTAGATTACTTAATGGGTAAAGCAGCCAACAAAGAGTTGATGCTCGAAATTGCGAATCGCGCACTAAAAATAAATGGTGTTAGAGGAATAAACGATTTGAAATCGCATTACATCGGGAATAAATATCATGTTGAGATTCACATTGAGGTCGATAAAGATCATTCAACCAAAATATCGCATGATATTGGATTGGAAGTAAAAAAAATAATTGCTGAACTGCCCGAAGTTGCTGAAGTTTTTGTACACATTGATCCGGTTTAATAGATCACTGAAACTTTTAATAGAGTCTTTGGTGTTTGACGAGTAAATAACATACAAAAAATAAAGGAGTCATTTTAATGAAACTGATTAACATTCTCACTTCGTTTCTTTTCCTCACAATTATCGCAATTCCTTCCTTTGCTCAGGAATATACTCAAGAGCAGATGGAAGAAGCTCAAAAATCCTGGATGGAATATATGACACCCAGTGCAGTCCATGAGCAAATGGCACAACAATCAGGTGATTGGATAACAAATTCCAAAATGTGGTGGGCACCGAACACAGAACCTACAACGTGGGAAGGTACTACTAATTCAGAGATGATACTTGGCAACCGTTACATGAAAAGTGTTCATAAGGGTGAAGTTATGGGAATGCCCTTCGAAGGATTTGAAATCATAGGATATGATAACGATAAAAAAGAATTCACTTCAGTCTGGTACGATAACTTGGGAACAGGGACAACGATTGCCCGCGGAACGTTTGACGAAAAAAGCAATACTATTAATTTTAAAGGCATGATGTACGAACCAATGTCAAAAAAGGATGTTTCATTCCGTCAGGTTATAAAAATCGTAAGCCCCGATTATCATACTATGGAAATGTATTCGTCCGCATATGGTGACGAATTTCTGAATATGGTCGTTGAAATGAGAAGAAAGAAGTAAGAAATAAAAACCAAACTTTTCGTAAAATAAAAACCCGACTTTTTGAACCGCAGTTGAATTATAAAAGTCGGGTTTTTAAGTACACTAACCTATAAGCTAAAAGATTCTATCCGTCAGCCGACGGATAGAATCTTTTCGAACAGATATACCGTAACAAGAGAGAATTAAAAAAGCGATTATTGTTGAACACTCGATTTCTGCAGTGCTTCAAAATACTTGCGAATTAAAATTTCATAATCTTTAGCATAACCTTCTTCCAACGCACGTAATAAATCTTGACGCAATTTATCTTTTCCCTCTTGAGACCTAAGATCAATTTCAGCCGGAGGACGCTTGGTTAATTCTTCACCCGGTTTTGATTCACGTCTTTTTTCATAATCACGTTCGTTCAATGAACGCTGAGCATCGAGCATTCGGGTGAGGATTTTTTCCTGATTTTGGATCACATCATTGTTAACATTGTTTTGCCTCATCTCTCGGATAACTTCCTCCATCTTTTTCACTGCATCATCGAGATCGCCAAGCATCTTAGTCCCTTCACCGCTTTCTTTTATTTCACGATTAAGCTCTTCAAGAGATTTCCTGATCATTTCTTGTTCTGCGGCAAGCCGCTGCAATTGCGAAAGCTGTTCCATGCTTAGCTTTCCCTGCCCAAGCATTTGAGTTAAATTATTTAAATTCATTTGCTGCTGCGACATTTGTTGCAGTCTCTGCATAAAAGACATCATTCCTCCGCCCTCTCCCCCCTGCATCATGTTTTGCATCATATCTTGAATTAAGCTTGCGGCTTCATTCAGTGCGCCCATTGCATTGGTTTGATTCTGCGATGCACCGATTTTATTCTGCGCTTGAAAATTATTCAGCGACTGAGCCATTTCAGAATTAGCTTTGCCAACAGCTTTTCCCATCTCAGGTGTTACAGCAAATATTTTGTTCGAAAGTTCTATCATCTGATCGATTACTTTCCCCAAATTTTCTCTAAGCTCGGATTGTTCTTTTGCTGAATTGTTTAATTGCGGTGAATTTGGATCAAGTAAATTTGTATTGTTCTTCAACGCCTCTTGTTTCTTTGAAAGTTCAAGCAGCTCATTAATAATTCTCTTCATTTGATTCAAAGCCATCATCATTTGACTTTGCATCATTTTTTCTTTTAGCTGCGACATACTTTTCTTCATTTTCGAGAGACTGTTTTTAACATTCTGTTGATTCTTTCCGGCTTTTGAAAGCTGCCCTTCCATCATTTCCTTTGAAGCCTGATTTGAACATTGACTCGGATTATCTTCTGAAAATTCCTGCATCATATTTTTCAAATCTTTTTCCGGCATCTCCGTCGGGAACTCAGACATTTTCTTTTCTAAATCTTGAAGTTCTTTTTCGAGTTTGTCGATTTCTTCGGAAAGTTTTTTTTGCTGTTCACTCAAATTCTGCAGTGATTTTTGATCACTCGGATTAGTATTCTGAAGTTTTTGAGAAAGATCGTCCTGCTTATTCAATAACTCATCAAGACGCTTGGAAATTTCATCAATTTTTTGTTCGATTTGCACCCGCTTCAATAACTCTAAAGTTCGTTCAATACTTGCACGGAACATTTCTTCATTAAACTGAAAGTTCTTCAAAGCATCCTGCATCATTTGCTTGTTTATGTTTTTCAATGCTTCATTCAATTTTTGCATTGCAGCTTTCATCTCTTCGGAGCTTAGCTGGTTGAATAATTCTTGAAGTTCCATGAATTTCTGGAGTGTTTCCTGTGACAGAAGATTATT
>CAZNDS010000109.1:0-9036 GCA_964571865.1 uncultured Ignavibacteriaceae bacterium
TTGCATAGTAATAAACTGCTAAAACTCACTCATTTTCTAATGACAATTCTGGGTTTAATTCAAATTATCGAGAAGTTTATTGTAAAACAAAATTTTTTTTCAACTACACATAAAATTGTCTCCCCTTATTTACAAAAAACACTGCTGAACAATTCAACTTGATGTGTTGAATAAATAATCAAACCAAAGTTCTTTATTTATAAAGAATTACAACGATTATAATCCTTCGATTGTAAATTATTTCATCAATATTTGTTTCACATTTAGTAATACTACTAAATAGAAATAACCGTAAACTTATTTTTCAAAAGCAGTTAGGCGAAGTAAAAAATTCAACATAGTCTTGGCATCACATTTGAGGAAAAACTTTGAAAACATAAGGAAGACGTGCCATGACAGCAATACTAGTCACAATAATGTTCATCATTACGATCACAATTGGTTTGATTGTCACTAAAGCTCGGAAAAAGAAAAGAAGCTATACATTTACAATTCAAACTCCACAAAGCTATGCTGTATTTTCAAAAGATTCGGTTTATACTCCTAAAGGATTTTACTTTGCACCGAACCACAACTGGGTACAAATTGAAAAAAATGGGAATGCAAAAGTTGGGATCGACGATTTCCTAAATAAAGTTCTTGGAAGTTTTAGGATAAAAAATACTGCTCAAGTTGGACAGCTGGTACAAAAAGGTGAAGAGCTTGCTCAAATCGAAATGAGTGGTAAGTCGTTGAAAATCAATTCACCGATTGATGGCAAAATCATTTCTGTCAACAAAAGTTTAATCGAAAATCCAACACAACTTCGACAAGCGCCCTATGAAAACGGATGGATAGTAAATCTGGAACCTTTCAACTTAAAAGAGAACTTGCTCTCCTTGAATATCGGGGCGGAAGTTGTTTCGTGGATGAAGAATGAAATTTCACGCTTCAAAGATTTTCTTTCCTCACTTTCACGGAAAGCCGAGCCTGTGGGGGTTACTCTTTACGATGGCGGAAATATCTGCGAAGGGGTCTTGGATAACTTTGACCAAGAGACAATTAAAAAATTTGAAGATGAGTTTTTAAAATAAAACTGTCCAAAATCTTTTTTTAGAAAAATATTGTATGAAGAAAATTAATGGATAGAAGAAATTTTTTAGCCACGGTTAGCGTGGCGGTCGGGGCGAGTTTTATCGGAAGCAATGCAAAAGCATCTGAAAAAATTGAAATGATGAGCATTCTTATCGATACAACTAAATGCCTTGGTTGCAGAACTTGCGAATATTCATGCGCGGAAGCTAATGGATATCCGGAGCCTTCAGATGATAGCGACAAACTTTTTAATTCACACCGAAAAACTTCTGAGAATTCTCTAACGGTTGTGAATAAGTTTGATGTTGATGGAAACGAAATTTATGTAAAAGAACAATGTATGCATTGTGCCCAGCCTGCATGTGCAGCCGCTTGCTTAACTAAAGCAATGCACAAAACAAAAGAAGGTCCGGTAGTCTGGGATGGGGACAAATGCATGGGCTGCCGATTCTGTATGATCTCCTGTCCATTCGACATTCCAAAATTCGAATACTTCAGCGCTAATCCAAAAATCTCAAAATGTGTGATGTGCTGGGAGAGATTGGAAAAAGGAGAGATTCCGGCTTGCGTCGAGAATTGTCCGAATGAAGCTATTGTTTTTGGAAAACGAAGCGATTTAATCCACGAAGCAAAATCGAGAATTTATTCCGAACCGGAAACTTATGTAAAGCAAATTTACGGTGAACACGAAGTCGGCGGCACTGGAGTTTTATATATTTCGTCTGTTCCATTTGAAAAATTAAAATTCCGCAGCGATTTAGGCGAAGACGCTTATCCCGAATTGACCAAAGAATTTATTTATGCCGTTCCGGTTGTGTTAACTTTGTTTCCTGCATTCCTTTTGGCATTAAGCAATTCCACAAAACGGGAAAGAGCTCTTTCAGAAAGTGAGGGCGGAAATGGACACTAAGAAAAAATCTTTGTCTTTTATGATTTTGGAGTTAAAAAGATTTTTGAAATTCTTTTTGTCCGAGCTAAAACCGAAAGGAAAAATCCTCACCCCTTTTAATGTAATTACATTACTGATCATGCTCACCGGTGCGGTGCTTCTCACGATCAGATTTGCATTTGGATTGGGAACGATCACAAACTTATCGCAGGAATATCCATGGGGCTTATGGATTGGATTCGATGTGATAACAGGCGTTGCGTTTGCCGGTGGTGCTTATGTTCTCACTTTTATTGTCTATATCATGCGAGTCGAAAAATATCATCCGATAATTCGTGTTACTGTTTTAAACGGATTTTTGGCTTATGTTTTTTACGCTGGCGCGCTGCTTCTCGATCTTGGAAGGCCGTGGAATGTAATTAATCCAATCATAGGAAATTCCTTTGGTGTTAGTTCTGTTTTGTTTCTGGTTGCCTGGCACTTTTTGCTTTACATGCTCGCAGAATTTATAGAATTTTCTCCCGCTGCTGCAGAATGGCTTGGATGGAAAAAGACAAGAAAAGTTTTAACAGCATTGACTCTCGGCGCTGTGATTTTTGGAATAACATTATCAACACTCCATCAATCAGGTTTGGGTGCTCTCTACCTAATGGCTAAAGCAAAAATCCATCCACTTTGGTACACGGAATTTATTCCAATACTCTTTTTTGTCTCAAGCATTTTTGCTGGATTATCAATGGTCATATTCGAAGGATCGATAAGCCACAAAGTTTTCAAACACAGAATCAGCGACAAAATTAATAAGTCGCACAGTGAAATTGTTATTGGCCTTGCAAGAATATGCGCCGGTGCAATGTTTGTTTATATATTTTTAAAAGCGCTCGTATTTGTTCATGGACAGCATTGGATCTATCTAAATTCAGGATGGGGATTATGGTACTTGACTGAAATAATAATTTTCGTTGCACTGCCTTGCTTTATTTTTATAAAAGGATATCAAAATAAAAAAATTAATCTTATCAAAGCGGGCGCTGTAATGACTTTAATCGGTATCATACTCAACAGACTGAATGTTTCTGTTATAGCGTTCAAATGGTATGAAGCTGTAAGATATTATCCAACCTGGGGAGAGATCGTTGTCACGCTTGCGGTGATCAGCGCAGAAATCTGGGTCTTCAGGTGGATTGTAAATCGTATGCCAATACTCAGCGACATGCCTGATTGGGCAAAACGACAAGATCAAATCGGTGAACTCGAATCGGTAACTCAAAAATCGGAGTCGTTAAAATGGAAAGCTCCTATTACATAGATATTTTTGAAACAAAAGGAATCGAATACTTGCTTGTAATTGGATATTTGATAGTTCTGGTATTTTTCTGGCGATTGCTCAGCAAACCGGAACCAACGATTCAGCGGGCGGAAATATTCAGACAATTACGAGGAACGCTAAGCCAGTGGTTTAGCATGCCATCAGAATATTTTTATCATCAAGGTCACACATGGGCAGTGCCTATTGAAAATAATTTAATAAAAGTCGGAGTTGATGATTTCGCACAAAGACTATTAGGAAATGCTGATAAAATCCACCTGCCCGCTATTGGCGATAAAGTGATACAAGGCGAGAAAGGATGGAGACTTCACATTGATAAAAAAAATATTGACATACTTTCTCCAATAAGCGGAGAAGTGGCAGAAGTTAACACAGATCTGTTGAAAAATCCTGAGATGCTTAACAACGAGCCATATACAAACGGCTGGATTATGAAAATCAAGTCGGACAAACCAAAATCTGCTCTTAAGAATTTACTTACAGGTAAAGTTGCACTCGCTTGGGGAGAAAACACGATTGATCTGCTTCAAGAAAAAATATTTGCAAAAAATGAAATTGGTTTCGTAATGCAGGATGGCGGCTTGCCAATTTCCGGATTCGCGAAAATCATGTCTCCAGATAACTGGGACTCGCTGGCAAAAGAATTTTTAATGACTGAATAGAAATAACAATGACAAACTCGAAGTCAATAAAATGCATTTACATGGAATCCGGTTTTGTTGATTACAAAATCTGCGACCGTGATTTTGACTGCGAGAATTGTCCATTCGATAAAGCGATTCATGCACAATGTGATACAAGCAATATTGTTAAGCATGATGAAATAGATGAAATAAAAAATCTCAATCCAAAATTCGGTAAGAACCGTGAAATTCCTGCCGATCTGTTCATCTCAAAAAACCACGTGTGGATAAAGAAAATAAGTAGGGAGTGCTTCTATTTAGGCGTCGATCATCTACTCCAAAGTGTAATTAAGAGAATAAGTAATTTTCAGTTTCCTTTCATCGGAAGTGAGGTTACAAAAGGAAAGCCAATTTTCTGGATAATCGGAAAATGGGGCGTAGTTTCCATTCCATCCCCTATTAATTGCGTAATAACTGAAGTTAATTCAGAAGTGCTGCTTAATCTCAATAAGTTTTTCTTTGAAGATATTTATAAAGTCTGGCTGCTGAAAGTAAAATCATCCGACTTGATTAACTCGATAAAATTCACTCGAGGAGAAAAAAGCAAAAACCTTTTAGACAAAGATCTGGCTGTTATAAAAAACTTCACGGAAGAAATGGTTGAAAGCCCCATGCTTGGTTCAACCATGTACGATGGCGGCGAGCTTTTAACAAACCTGCATCAACACTTAAGTAATAGAAAATACGTTCAATTATTAAATCTCATTCTAAATAAATAATATTTTTAAGTACCCAAAATGAAAAAATCGATTCTGCCAATTTTAATGCTTTCAATTTTATTAATGTTTTTTTGCAGCTCGGATTCATTTTCACAAGACAACAAATTTACAGGTGTGAAAATTTGTTCAGCATGCCACAAAGGCGAAAAGGGGAAAATGGTCTACGACAAGTGGCTGAAAACAAAACACGCCGAAGCATACAAAACGCTCGAGAACGAAAAATCTAAAGAGATCGCAAAGAAAAAGGGATTGAAAAAATCTCCAGCCGAAGCAGAAGAATGTCTCAAGTGCCATGCAACCGGATATTTTGAAAAAGATCAACGGCTTGCATCCAGCAAAAAAGAAGACGGCGTTACATGTGAAGCCTGCCACGGACCTGGTTCCGCTTATAAATCCACTCACGGCAAAGAAAAGAAAGAAGAAGGAATTAAAAAAGGTTTAGTGATCGGCAAAGGCGACGAAAAGATCTGCAAGAAGTGCCACAACTCCGAAAGCCCGACATTTGCTGGATTTAATTACAAAAAAGATTGGGAAAAAGTTAAACACTGAAATAGGATTTTTTTCAAAAACAATATTATCGGATTCTAAGAGCAGAGAGGAAACGCGGCGAGGTCTTAGGATCCGATTTTTTTGATTCTCTTTTCATTGCAATTAGTTAGAAACCTGGGTAACTTTGCAATAAGAAAGAAGGTTTTACAATGCGGAGCCGGCTCACACTTCACAGGACGCTTGCTTTCCGATTATTTATCAGCCTTATAATCGTCCTGCTGATTGTTTTTACAATCGATACTTACTACTCGATAAATCGCCAAGAATCTCAGGTAATGGAGCTCGCCATGATGAGTATAATCCGAAATGGCGACATTATTAAGCGCTCTACCCGATACGGAATGCTGCTGAATAGACGCGAAGATGTACATCAAATTATTAAAACCATTGGCGATGAACCTGGCGTAGATGCAATTAGAATCTACAACAAACGGGGCGAGATTATTTTTTCTACAATACAAACAGAACTGTTCACGACCGCCGATTTGAGTTCTGTTTCTTGTAGTCCATGTCATTCTGTAACTCAACCTCGATCCGATCTAACCGATAAAGAACGAATTCGAATTTTTAAAAGCGCGAATGAAACCAGAATACTCGGCTTAATAAATCCAATTAGGAACGAATCCGAATGTTCAGACGCTCCTTGTCATGTCCATCCGGCTAATGTTGAAATTCTTGGCATTCTTGATGTTCAAATGTCACTCGCAACAATTGACGAACAGATCGCTATCAATAGAAGGGGCTTAATCATCTCTTCGATTATCATTACGTTTCTTACTGCGATCTTTTCCGGAATTTTCATTTGGATGATGGTTCACACAAGAGTGAACGAATTAATAAAAGGAGCAAAAGCTATCAGCAATGGAAATCTCGACTACACGCTTGATATTAAAACTAAAGATGAACTTGGCGAACTTGCACTTGATTTCAATGAAATGTCTAAAAACTTGAACAAAGCTTACAACGAGATCAAAGACTGGAACGAGACACTGAATCTTAAAGTGCAGGAGAAAACGAATCAGCTGAAAGAAATTTATGAACACATTGTTCAAATTGAAAAAATAGCATCTTTAGGAAAACTTTCGGCGACCGTTGCACATGAAATCAATAATCCTCTCGAAGGAATTTTAACTTACAGCAAGCTTATTATCAAGAAGCTAAAAACCCAAAGTGAAAATATTGAAACAGATAAAATAATATCATTTCTGGAAATCATATCAACTGAATCTGAACGATGCGGCAACATAGTTAAGAATCTCCTCTTGTTCTCAAGAGCTTCCGAAAATGTAATTGAAAAAAACGACCTCATAAATATCATTGATAGAAGTATACTTTTAGTCTCACACCATTTAAAAATAAATAACATAATTTTGAATAAGAATTTTTCTGGCGAAACATACGTTATTGACTGCGACAAAAATCATATTCAGCAGGCTCTTGTTGCGATCCTGATCAACTCGGTGGAATCGATGCCGAATGGTGGAAATCTGTTTGTCGATTTGATTCGCGATCAACATAAAGTTACCATTGAGATAGCAGATACCGGCTGTGGAATTCCACACGAACATCTCAATAAAATTTTCGATCCTTTCTTTACCACTAAAGAAAGCGGAAAAGGAACAGGCTTAGGACTTTCTGTTGTATATGGGATCATTGAACAACACAGAGGAAAAATAAATGTCGAAAGCAAAGTCAACGAAGGAACAAAAATCCGAATTACACTTCCTATAGAACATATAGGACATAAAATTGAATCTACATAATCGAGGTATACAATGAATAATGAAATCAGAATTTTAATTGTTGATGACGAGCAGGTTGTGCGCGAATCGTTGAAACATTGGTTCGAAGAAGATGGATTTAAAGTCGACGTTTCGGAAGATGCTTTTAATGTTTTGGAAATTCTAAAACCTAATAAATGGGACATAATGCTTGTCGATATTAAAATGCCGAAGATGAGAGGCTTAGAACTTCTTGAAAAAGTAAAAGCAGTTGATCCGGAATGCATTGTAATCATCATTACAGCTTATGCTTCGGTACCGACCGCAGTTCAAGCTTTAAAGAATGGAGCTTTCGATTACGTTACCAAGCCAATTGATCCAGATGAACTTACACATTTGATAGAAAAGGCCATTAAACACAAAAACTTAAAACGTGAAAACATTGCCCTTAAAGCTCGAATTGATGAAATGCTTCATCTCGAAGATCTGGTGGGTGAAAGTCCTGAAATGAAAAAAGTTTTTGAGTTAATTCTGATTGTCGCTCCGCAGGATACAACGGTAATGATTCGCGGAGAAAGCGGGACTGGTAAAGAACTGATCGCACGGGCTATTCATATAAATTCTCCAAGAAAATATTATCCGATAATTCCGGTTAATTGCGGCGCTTTTGCAGAGAGTCTTTTAGAAAGTGAATTATTCGGTCATGAAAAAGGAGCCTTTACCGGTGCTCAATATAAACGAAAAGGTAAAATTGAAATGGCAGATGGCGGGACTCTCTTTTTGGACGAAGTAGGAAGTCTCTCGCAAAAGATGCAAGTCGAGCTACTGCGGGTAATTGAATCAAAACAATTTCATCGAGTTGGAGGGAATGACCTTGTAAATGTGAATTTTAGATTGATCTCTGCTACTAATGAACCCCTCGAAAAACTTGTCGAAGAAGGGAAGTTTCGGGAAGATCTTTACTACCGATTGAATGTTTTTGCAATTTACGTTCCTCCGCTGCGCGAAAGACGAAGCGACATCCCCGTGCTTGCAAAATTTTTTGTAAATAAATTCTCCCGATTAATGAACAAGCCGATTAAAAATATTTCGAAGGAGGCAATGGAAATTCTGTTGAATTATAATTGGCCGGGAAATGTGCGTGAGCTTGAAAACGCAATTGAACGGGCAATGGTTGTTGGAACTCTTTCAGAAATTCAATCCGAAAATCTTCCATTCAAAATTGAAAACACAAAGGGGATTTCCGATTCGCTCAATGAAATAGAAAGACTTCACATAAAAAAAGTTTTGTACAAGCACGGTTGGAATGTAACAAGAGCAGCTGCCGCACTTGAAATCGACAGGGTTACTCTTTATAATAAGATTAAAAAGTATGACCTTCGAAAAGAGTAATGAAACCAAAAGCAGCTGTCGTTTTGCTCAATTTTGCCGGCCGATCGGCGTTATCACGTATCATTGATAATTTAAAAAGTATCTTTCCCCATGAATGGGAATTAATACATGCCGATTTTAATTCATTAGATTTTTTTTCTCCAACGAGGAACCAATATTACTCCACGAAAATCCTCGAAAAAGTAATTCAATCATATAACGAAAAGTTTGATAAAGTACTTTTGATAACTGATCACGACCTTTATGTACCGGTATTAACGTTTGTTTTTGGCGAGGCGCAGCTTAATGGAACCGCTGCAATTGCCTCAACATGCAGGCTGCACCAAGAGTTTTATGGACTTCCCACCAACGATGAAATATTATTAGAAAGACTTGAAAAAGAAATACTTCACGAACTTGGACATACTTTTGGTATGCGTCACTGCCGCGACTGGAACTGCGTGATGCATTCCTCATCAAACATCGATGAAATTGATATCAAACCGAAAAGCTTTTGTAAGGAATGCGCGGAAAAGATACCATCTCTTTAAATTCCATACTGATTGCTGAGAGATGGTATCTTTAACGATCTTTTATGTTGCGAGCGAGAAGATGCCATAGTTTAACTCGAGTTAAGCTTTTTGAAATGATGGCATCTTTTAATGTTCTTACTGAAGTTACGCAAATGATGTAACAATAA
>CAZNDS010000110.1:0-9033 GCA_964571865.1 uncultured Ignavibacteriaceae bacterium
CCGTTATAAAATCCGTTAGCTAACGGATAGGGCAAGTTTTTAATAGCTTGCCCTTTAAATTATAGCAAGTAAGTATAACCTGCTGCTCAACACCGACCGACATTGTCTCAGCAACAGTGAATGATACTGCTTGGAAATTTTATAAATCAGATGGACTCTTCTGCCAAACCGGAACTAAATTACGAATTGAATTAATTGTCGGTGGAGAAATCTTGAATGAAATAAACATTGATAACCTGGAAATTGTACTGTTAAACGATTAATTCCATTTAATTTGAAAAATACATCTGCCTCTTGGAACTGAATACAGTATTACATAATTTAATTAAGGATTTCAAAAGTCTTCAGTAGTACAAAATGAGATCAGTAATTCAAAAATCATATTACAAAGTTAGGATCATTTCTACTTTCACGTTGATCTCTGCGGCACTTGTCATTTTAATGACATGGTTGAGCTACAGATTTGTTAGGGGGGTCTACCTTGAACAAGCTTCAATTCACTTAAAAACACTTTCGAAAATAATATCTCAACGAATTGAAAAACCCTATCTCGATTTATTAAGCATTGGCCCGCCGACTGAATCTATTTCGGATTATTTCAAAACTTCCTTTAATAAATACAAAACGGCGAATCCAAATTCTGAGGTTTTTATTTTTAACTCCGACTTGAGAGTGATAATTCACTCACATGAAAATTTATTTGAGGGGGAATCTGACGCGCAGCTCCTTTTAAACCGAAATGAAATTTTGAATCTTGGTGTGGATAAATCCGCAATATCATTACCCTTTAAAGGTGACGATGGAAATTGGTACTTATGGGGTTTTTATCGATTGAATACCGAGCATTGGATAGCAATTCGTGAAAATGCAAGCAGGCTTGAAAAAATCGACGAACTTTCAAAATTATTTTTAGTAATTGGTTTTTGCGGCGTTTTTCTAACGTTAATTATCGGCTGGTTCATTGCAAAATCTGTTACAGAGCCGCTGAATCGGCTTGCTCGTTTTAGTTCTGAAATTGGGAAAGGAAATCTTAGCATTTTACCGCCGACAAATTTTCACGGTGAAATTCGAAGCTTGGCAAGTGAAATGGATAACATGCGAAAAAGTCTTTCCCGCCATCAAAAAGAAAAAGAAGATATTCTTGCACAGATTGCACATGAAATTAGAAACCCGCTCGGCGGAATTGAATTGCTCGCATCATTAATCAAGGAAGATTTGCAGCGTGATCGGAGTAGCACCGGTTACATTGATAAAATTCTCGGTGAAGTAAATGACCTTAAAAATTTGATAACTGCATATTTGAATTTCAGCAGACCGCAGCCCCCTCAACAAGAAAATGTTATTCTCAATCCTATACTGTCTGAACTAAAGCAATTTGTTAATAACAAAATTGAGGGAAAAAACATTTCTGTTTCAGAGGATCTGCGAGTAAAAGAAATTCTTTTCGATCCGTTTCATTTAAAGATGATTTTGCTGAACCTAATTTCAAATAGTATTGATGCCGTACAGCAAAATGGTACAATAAGATTTGAATCGATTAAGACAAATAATCAAATTCGCCTCTCGATTATTGACAATGGCATAGGAATAATGAACGAAAATTTAGAAAATGTATTCAAACCATTCTTTACAACAAAAAAAGAGGGTACGGGATTAGGACTCGCAATCTCTCAAAAACTTTGCACCGAAAATAAAGCTGAACTGATTGCAGAAAACAACTCTGGGAACGGCTGCACTTTTTCAATAATAAAAAATTTATAAATCTATGAATGATGAAATTTTAGTAATTGAAGATAACGAAACGATGCGGCTTGGCATCGTCGAAAGTCTCACACGTGAAAGATTCGCAGTACATCAATTTGATAATGGGCCTGAAGCATTGAAGTTTTTTGAAAATAGATTACCTTCACTGGCAATAATTGATTTGAAAATGGAACCTATGGACGGTATATCGATTCTCAAAAAAATGAAAGAGATGAATTCCAGGGTCGAAGTTTTAATGATCTCTGCATTCGGAACTGTCGAAACTGCAGTTAATGCTATGCAGCTTGGTGCAGCAGATTTTCTTACTAAACCTTTTTCATCCGAGGAATTGCTCGAGAGAGTAAAAAAAATATTTGAAAAAATAAAGAACAGGCAGCGTCTTGAGGAACTCCTCGATCAAAATTATTTGCTGCAATCGGAGCTCGATATAGGTTATGGCGAGATAATTGGGGACTCCGAAAAAATGAAAAATATTTATCAGCTCATCGAGAAGGTCGCTGGAAAAGACAGCACAGTTCTGATTCAGGGGGAGAGCGGAACCGGAAAGGAGCTGATAGCACATGCAATTCACAAGCGGAGTAATCGCGCTGAGCGTCCATTCATAAAAATCAATTGCGGTGCTTTAAATGAAAATTTATTAGAGAGCGAATTATTCGGACATGAAAAAGGAGCTTTTACCGGAGCCATAAAATTAAAAAAAGGTAGATTTGAATTAGCAAATAAAGGGACTTTATTTCTTGATGAGATTGGGGATGTCTCTCAAACTATGCAGGTAAAACTTCTTAGAGTTTTACAGGATGGAGAATTTGAGCGTGTTGGCGGTGAACAGACAATCAAAACTAATGTTAGAATTATCACGGCAACAAATCAAGATCTTAATAAATTAATTATGGAAGGAAAATTTCGCGAAGATTTGTTTTATCGATTGAGTGTAATTCCTATTCTCCTGCCAGCGTTGAGGGAAAGAAAGGAAGACATTCCATTGCTTGTGAACCATTTCCTTAAAAAACTCGCTGAACAAATAGGCGAACCGGCGAAATCTATCAACGAAGAAGGAATGAAATTGCTGCTGAATCATTCATGGGCCGGAAACATTCGCGAACTGGAAAATTTAATTGAACGGCTCTGCGTAATTTCACATTCTCAGGAAATTGAGACTGAGCTGATCGCCAGGCATATAAGCAATGGTCATACTAATGCGAACTCATTTGATAAACTTCCGCTTGACGATGCTGTTTCGTCATTTGAAAAAAATCTTGTTATCCAGGCGATGAAAAAAGCAAACGGGGTAAAATACCGAGCCGCAAAAATTCTTGGCATCAGCACGAGCGTTCTTTACTACAAACTTCAGAAGTATGGATTGATAAAATGATCGTCAATATTTTTATAAAAGCTTTCCTTTGGAGTATTTTCAATTGCGCAGGAATATTATTGTTAATTATGATTTTTACTTCAGGCGCTTTTTCACAAGACTTGCTTTTACTTGAAAAAAAATATTCGGAACAGACTATTTATCTAGTAAAACAAAAACAGAATCTCGATTCGCTTCAAGCTGTGCTTACTGATCGCGTTAATTTGATTGATTCGGAGAAGAAGAAAACGAAACCCAACAACGACAAAATTGTTGATCTGATGTCTAAATCAGCAACTTTAACTAATCAGATAAACACTCTTCAGGTGAAGCTGAAAAAAGAGGAGAACGAATTAGAAGAAACAAAAAAGCAATTGAGCAATTATTATTCAAAATTAATTGACTCTTTAAAGGCGATACAAAGATCTGCTGGTGCATCTAAATCGAATGAATTAAGTGCTCAAATTCTTTTTCTTACAGAGAAAAAACTTCTCGTATCGCCGAGGGTTTCTAATCTTTCATTTAATCCAGAACATATTATGAAGATTGATTTAAATTCAATCTATGATCCAACAGAAAGAAAAATTTATTATGAGTATCTCGAAAGCGCACTTGACGAAGTGGACGAACAAATCAGCCAAGTCACCATACGCAGCGCTGAATTGAAGCAAATTGCACAGCTCAAAAAGAAAGTCGAACGATTCGTAGAAGAAACTGATTTTGAAGGAAATGTCAGGTTTTTCAATTACCGTTCGTCATCGGATAGGGGAGAACTTGGGACTTTTACTCCACTCGATGGTACTGAAACTGATAACATACTTCTCTCACAATTTGCGTCATATTCTAATCTTCTCAATCAGCTCGATATACCCGGATATATAAATATCCAATCTAAACCTGGAAATATGAAAAACTTCAAACTGAGTTTGAACGAGTATTCCTCCTTATTGAAAGAAATAAAGAATTACTTGCAAGAGTACCGACTCGTTCTGCTAAATAAATTACAAACAGCTAGATGAAAGCCATTCTGTTGTGCGCGATGAGTCTAATCTTTTTCACCTCAAATTTATCATTGGGTCAAATCAAGTGGAATTTGAATCTTGAGGCCGGAAGTTATACTGCGAACAACACGATATTGAAGGAAGAGAGAGACTTTTCTATCCGCGCTGAAGGAGAGTTTAAGTACAATTACGAGACACCAGATTCGAAAGCATTTCTTCAATTGCAGGCGCGTCCAGAAGTTCTCGGAGTGCTGAATAAACTTAACACGATTAAACTTAGGGCTGCTGGTGGATTTTTTCAGTATTATGATAATTACGACTTGGGAATAAATTTTTCTGCACAGAATCACAATTACTCTGGCGAAGTCATTGCAGCAAATCTAACAAGTTACTTTCTGCGTGCAAATTATTCGCAATTGCTTTCTGATGAGATATCCGCCGAACCAGCTTTTGGCTATGCTTATCAGAATGTTGATTTCAATGGAAGAAGAACGACCGATACTTATTTCGCAGACATCAAAGTTGAGCAGGCCTTCAATCAATATTTCCGATTGGGATATGGAATTTATGGGGAGAAGTTTACACTCGTTAATAAGTTTAATTTTTTCAACTTGTCTAGGGACAATTCAAATAGCGGACTCAGGATCGGACCACAAATAAGTTTATATTATCTAAGCGGTTTCATGCTAAATAGTGAAATTAAATTTCTTTTTCACAAATCTGATTTAACCGATTTTCCATCGTATGAAGCTCTAATTAGATTTGCCGGAGGAAAACTCCTCGCAACGGATTTTACACTTTTACTTCTTATTGATTTTTACACAAGAAAATTTTCATACAAAAATCCAAAAAATGAAAACTCTAACTTACTTTATACACCAATAAATATTGAAAACAGATTCTATCTTAAGCTCTCGTACGACGCCGATGATCATTGGGAAATATTTTCAAAAGCCGGATATTCAAAAGAATATTTGTACGACAGAGATTTATCCCTATCCGGATGGAATATTTCAATTGGATTAAGCTTGACAAATTGAGGCTTGAAATTTTGAATGAAATATTTTTTGTGAAATTGAATTTTATTTGAACAATAATTAAATTTAACAAGACTTAAGGGAGGTCAAAATGAAAAAAATACTTTTTCTCTCCTGCGGATTGATTCTTCTTTTCAGCTTACGGCTTTACTCGCAAATTACCGGTTTTGATATAAATGCTTATAAGCAATTCTTAGCAAATAATCAGAATCTTACCACAACTCAAATTTTGAATCTTCATCCGGCGGGAATTTTCAATTCGAGAGCTTACGGAACTACATCGAATCCTCTTTACCTCGATTCGATCATTTCAAAATATTCCTTAACGGTGCACGAGCGTGAATTACTTTCACAGCATGGATTTATGGTCACCGAAAGACTGAAGAGAACTTCTTTTGGAGAAGCATTTCTAGATATCTATCACAAAGATCTGCCGGTTTTCATTTCTACCGATGCGATACTTCATGCACTTCACATGTCTTATGTTTTAATATTAAAGCAGACCGAGCTTCAAATTTTAATTCCAAAACTCGGACAGCTTCTTTCAAATCTTCATGCTCAGATTCCATTGCTCGCTTCGACCTATTCATCAGACACATCTATGACACAAATGCTGAAAGATGTCGATGTCTATCTAACTGTTCCGCGAAAACTGTTTGGGCAATCTGCAGCACCATATTATTCCTCAAACGTTCCTGTGATCAATCAATTGTTGAGTTACATAACTCAAGAAACTCCACAATATATATCTCTATTCAGCAGTGTTCCGCGTAAGGTTGATTTCAGCCAATTCAAAGTAAGAGGACATTATACGGATAACAACTACCCGCAACTTGCAAAATATTTCAAAGCAATGATGTGGCTTGGAAGAATTGAAATTTATCTTTTGCCTCCAAGGTCTTACGATACGCCCCCGAGGTTTGAAGATATTCAACGGCAGACTATCGATGCGCTTCTTATTCTTGAAGCAGCAAAACTTGGAAGCTCGCTTTCACTGCTTGAAGAGATTGACAGCATCATCAAATTTTTTGTCGGCGAATCGGACAATGTGACGCTGCCGAACATTAATGAACTTGCCGTTTCGGTTAATATTGTATCTGCCAATCAACTGCTAAACAATTCTATATTGCTGCGATTTCAAGATTCGCTGAAGACAAAATCGTATGCGTTTCAGAGAATTCTTTCTCAAATTCTGTACAGCCACCCGATGAATCCAGACAGCATAATTCCTGCCTCTGCATTCCTGCTGCTTGGACAAAGATTTATAATCGATTCGTATGTTACAGGACAAGTTGTTTATGACCGAATAAAATTCAACGGAGAAAAAATCCGGCGAATGCTTCCTTCAACACTCGATATACTTTTTGCACTCGGCAACGATGCATCGCTTCAGCTTTTGAAAAACGAACTTGATACTTACAAGTATGGAACGAACTTAGCCGGACTGCGATATCTGATTGATGCATACGAAACAGATTTTTGGGAAGTTTCATTCTACAATCTCTGGCTTAACTCGATAAGAGAATTGAATCCTCCTCCAACACGCGACGGACTGCCTCCATTCATGAAAACTGCTGCATGGTGGCAGGAAAAGATGAACACGCAGCTTGCATCCTGGGCACAGCTAAGACACGATAATCTTTTGTACGCAAAGCAATCATATACAGGCGGTGTGGTCTGTTCATACCCTTACAGCTATGTCGAACCAATCCCAAAATTTTATTCTGCAATAAAAAGATTAGCTCAAATCTCTGAGATAAAATTTCAATCGTTACCATTTACCGATCCTAATATCAAACAGGAACTTGTGAATTATTTTAAGGAAATGAAAGGGATTGCGGATACACTCGGCACAATTTCGACAAAAGAGTTAACCGGAGTTCCTTTTACCTTACAAGAAAAGAATTTTTTGAAGAAAGTGCTTTACGATTCTTTGGTAGGATGTGCCCCGCAATATTCAGGCTGGTATGTGAAATTATATTTCCGGGATTATGGTATGGGAGATGAACTGTTAAAAGAAGATTTGATCGTTGCAGATGTTCACACATCTCCAACCGATAAAGATGGATTTCCTGTTGGCTGGGTGCTTCATGCCGGAACCGGAAAAGTTAATCTCGGAGTATTTGCGGCGCAAATTCCGGAAGGACAAACAATCGCTTTCGTCGGACCGGTGATGAGCTACCACGAATATACGTCAACAAATTTTCTCCGTTTAACCGATGAAGAATGGAAAGCGAGCTATCTGCGGCAATCGTCCAGACCATCATTTGTGAATTTGTATTTGGCAGACAGCACCGGGAACTCACGCGGCGCTGGCGTAAATTTATTAACATCAAGCGAGGAAAATCCTCCGACTCAAATTCCGCAAACGATTGTATTAGAGCAGAATTATCCCAATCCGTTTAATTCAGGCACGGTGATCAATTTCAGTATACCGTCATCAATGACAAATTCATTTGTCACGCTCAAAATCTTTAATGTGAACGGACAGGAAATCAAATCTCTTCTCAACCAAAACCTTCCCGCAGGAAGTTATATCACGCGGTGGGATGGAACTGACGAGAAAATCCGTCCGGCTGCAAGCGGAGTTTATTTTTACGAACTGAAAGTTGGAGAAAACAGAATAGCAAAAAAGATGAGTTTAATAAGATGAAATTATTAAAGTTAATTTTTGTTTTAATTTTAACACTTAATACTGCATCATCGCAGATCGTAGAATTTATTCCTAGAGAACGCCCGATTTTCATGATTAGTTACTGTGTAAGAAATCCTATTGAATGCAAAATAATTACTTCACACCCTATTTATGATAGTGTGAAAATTACTGCACCAGAGGGGGGTATGCACGTAATCGATTCAGTGTTTTTTTATTATAAGTATATGAGGGAATGTACTTTTGTTGTCAACAACCCTATGAGAAATCTAACCTATGAACTTTGGGGAATAGGTATAACAAATCCCGGTCAGAATTTTCAGGTACCATTCGATACAATATTTTATGACTATCCGTATTCTGCTTTTTTTTATATGAAACTGTTTGTAAAAAATGGAACTGTAACAGTAGATTCCATGCAAGTTCTTTTTAAGTCAGATATGCAAGGAAATGCAGAGGAGGAACCTGATATGATGGTCTGCCGACTCTTTCAAAATTATCCGAATCCATTTGGCGAAGCCACCCATTCGGGTAATCCAGTAACGAGTATTGAGTACTCAGTACAGAATAGTGAGTATGTAACATTGAAAGTCTATGACATTCTTGGAAAAGAAGTTGCAATTTTAGTCAATGAAGTTAAAGAAGCTGGTAGCTACACTTTACCATTTTCTATTTACCATTTTCCATTACCAAGCGGTATTTATTTTTATGAATTAAAAGCCGGTAAAAATAGAATTACAAAAAAGATGTTATTGTTGAAGTGAAGAAACTAAGTTTGACACTACTATTAATTTTAATTTTTACTCTCCTTGCATATTAACAGCAAAAGAGAGAAAATGAAATAGAACAATTCCTTCTTTCCAGAAAGACCTTTTTACAAAATGCTTCTGGAACATTCAAAATAAATCTTCGAGTTTTAGCCGTAATCATTTTTACCGAAAGATACTTAAACACAACTTGGCTTGATGAAGAGCTTGACTTTTTACTCTTACAGTTTGGATTAAACGCATCCGCTGGATTTTGCCAAATAAAGTATGAGACAGCAAGTTGGATAGAAAGACAGCTTAACTGGACAATGAGTCATTATTACTTAGGTGATGAAGTTCGTAAAGTAATCAAAGTCAGTAAGGATCGTCTTGAAATTTCACAAAAGCTTCAGAACGATTCCATAAATATTTTATACGCCGCTGCATTTCTTGCGATGAATATAGGACGCTGGAAAAAGGA